>NZ_CP016020.1:300000-600000 GCF_001889165.1 Bacillus weihaiensis
ACAAATGCAGTTAGTACGGTGTTAGTCACTGGTGCAATGGAAGTTGGAGGAATGGGACTAAAGATTTCGGAGAACTATGCTAAGTATGGAGATAATACAGAAATACTTAAGCGAGAAAATGCTAAGGCAGTGGGAAATGCTGTTAATAAAACAGTTGCAGTTTCTGGTGGGGCAATTGCTGGTGCAGTCGTTGGAGGAGTGCTAGGTAGTTTTTTCGGTCCAATAGGTACAGTAGTTCTTGGATCAATTGGTTCATTTGTAGGAGGTTTTATAGGAGAAAAGGTATCTCAGTTTACTGCTGGAGTCTCTGAAAAATTAGCTATTGCATTTAAGGAACCAATCCACCATGGGATTGAGGTTTTTAAAAGTGGTTTTGAAAAAGTGGGTGAAGTAGTAGAGTTGGCAAATAAAGGGATCGACTTGGTTAATGATCAAATTAAAGAGACTATTTCAGATCCAGTTGGAAAGGTAAAGGAAATAGAAAAAGGAATAACGAAGGCGAAGGAAACAGCTAACTCTCTTATTGAAGGTGCAAAGAATTATGTAAGTGGAAAACTATCATTTCTCTAAGGAGGACATATGAAGACAATTCATTTAAGTATAGATGAGTTACTATTTTCATTTTATAGTGAAGGTTTTTTTGAACAAGGAATTTCAATAAAAGAGGCATATTTTCCGTCATTGCAAGACTCTGAATTAAAATTAATGTTAGAAGTTGCCTCTCGCTCATTATTATCAAAAAATATGATTAAAGAAGTTGATAATCAATATAGATTAAAAGATGAATATAAATCATTTATTCAAATATTAATTAAAGCTGAGAGAACGATAAAAGCTTCAAAACACCTCAAGAACTCTAATGAAGAAGAAAGTATTTCTCTTCATTTTGATAAGAAAGAGGTATACTCTCATAAGGTATTGTCAGATAATCAAGTGCACTCTATTTCTAAATTATCAAATGACGAAATAATACCAGTTATAACTGATTTCTTTCAAATGAAATCGTTAGAGAATGAGAGTGATGTTTTTTGCCAACTAACTAGTCAAGAGTTTGAGGAATTGCTTGAAGATGTAAGTCAGAATTCAGCTACCATTCATTTAATAACTGATAAGTGGGTTAGTAAGAAGGGAAATACAAAAAGTATTTTAGAGTTTCTTCATAATTTATTTAATAGAAGAGGAAAGATGGATAGTTTAGTTAGTTTTACATATGACGCTCAAAATCATCCTAATCTGATGGATATTTACTTCCTGATACCAGGAAATAAAGGGTTGTGGTTAATTACAAGAGATAATAGCCAAAATTTAAATGTTCAAAAGGTAGATGAAGTATCAATATCTAATCTGGTACTACAAAAGAAAATCTACTCTGTGTAAGGAGGTAAAGACTTGTTAAATCTTAAGAAAACAGATGAAACGATTCATATTAAAGGATCAAAATTCATGTACGCTTGGATGACACTTGTTGTTTTCGGTGGGGTGTTTAGTTGTTTATTTTTAATAAAACAAGGTCTCTTATTTGATTCAAATTATTCTCTTATTTACCTAGGTGGGGGTGTTGTATTCCTACCGATAATGATGTACTTAACAGTATGGATCTTACCAGGATTCATGCCAGGTAAAGTTCTGTTATCAATTGTCCCAAAGGAAAATGGGATAGTGCAGTATAAGAAAAAAACGGTCTTAATTAAAGATATTCGGAATATTGATTTAGTGAGAAATCCTTTAAATCTAATTAACGACATTGTTATAGAGTCTTTTAACGGTGACAAATTAAAGATACGTACATATAACCTCCTTGATGACATAGATTACGAAATTGTAGTAGATAAGTATATTTATCCCTACTTAACTGAGACTGCAAAGGAGGTTTGGGATCGGAAAGTGAATCTAGAAAAATTACAGAGAATAGCGAAATATGAGAGAGGGCACAAAAACTTTGATTGACCTTCATGTCAACTCCCGAAATTACTTGTATCACACTATGAGACAGTACAACATGTTACTTGATGAAGTGAAAAAGTATGAAAGGAAGAAAACTGCGAGAGGTAGGAATAAGGAAGAATATTGGGCTTGAATTAAACAATGGAATGATATTGTTTTTAAAGTTCGAGGTGGTATCATTTGATGAATGTTAAGAGTGAAAATGGATCGTTACATATTAAAGGCTCAAAATTCATGTATGCATGGATGGCTGTATTCACATTTGGTGGTATATTTGCGAGCTTATTTATTATTTCTGAAGGGGTTTCATTTGAATCATATTATTCTCTGTTCTATATAGCAGGAGGTATTTCCCTCTTACCTATTTTTATTTATTTAACTGTATGGGCGCTTCCTGGATTTAAACCAGGAAAAGTCTTGTTGACCATTATCCTGAGAGAAAATGGTGTAGTGAAATCTAAAAATAGAACGGTTTTAATAAAAGATATTCGAAACATCGACTTAATAAGAAACCCGTTAAATCTGATTAATGATATAGTCATAGAATCCTTTGACGGTAGAAAGTTTAAGATTCGAACTTATAATCTACTAGATGATCTTGATTATGAAATTGTAGTAGATACATATATTTATCCGTATTTAACTAAGAATGCACAGGAAGTTTGGAATAGGAAAGTGAATCTAGAAAAATTACAAAGAATAGCGAAGTATGAGAGAGGACAACAAAATTTTGATTGACCTTGGTGCCTATCACGCCCCGAAATTCCTTGTTTCATAAGAAGGAACAGTAGCAGAAACTTCAATTTCTACTTTAAATCACGATTAACTTGGACGGAGGTTATAAGTGTGCTGAATATAAAGAAAAACGGTGAGTTTCTTCATATTAAAGGTTCTAGATTTATGTATGCTTGGATGACTGTATTTGTTTTTGGTAGTTTGTCCGCATGTATATTTTTAATAGGAGAAGGCTTTTCGTTCCAGTCAAATTATTCTCTTATATACCTAAGTACAGGAATTGTTTTTTTACCATATATGAGCTACTTAGCTATTTGGTTTTTGCCTGGGTTTAAGATAGGGAAGAGTCTATTTTCAGTCACTCCAAAAAAATGGCATTGTGATATATAAAAATAGAAATGTCTTTATAAAAGATATTCGAACCATTGATTTAGTGAGAAATCCTTTAAATCTAATTAACGACATTGTTATAGAGTCTTTTGAAGGTGACAAGTTAAAGATACGTACATATAACCTCCTTGATGAAATAGATTATGAAATTGTAGTAGATAAGTATATTTATCCCTACTTAACTGAGACTGCAAAGGAGGTTTGGGATCGGAAAGTGAATCTAGAAAAATTACAGAGAATAGCGAAATATGAGAGAGGGCACCAAAACTTTGAGTGACTTTCATGTCAACTCCCGAAATTGCTTGTATCACACTATGAGACAGTACAACATGCTACTTGATGAAGTGAAAAAGTATGAAAGGAAGAAAATAGCGAGAGGTAGGAATAAGGAAGAATATTGGGCTTAAAATAAACAATGGAATGATATTGTTTTTAAAGTTTGAGGTGGTATCATTTGATGAATGTTAAGAGTGAAAATGGATCGTTACATATTAAAGGCTCAAAATTCATGTATGCATGGATGGCTGTATTCACATTTAGTGGTATATTTGCGAGCCTATTTATTATATCTGAGGGGTTTTCATTTGAATCAAAATATTCTCTATTCTATATAGCAGGAGGTATTTCCCTCTTACCTATTTTTATTTATTTAACTGTATGGGCGCTTCCTGGATTTAAACCAGGAAAAGTCTTGTTGACCATTATCCCGAGAGAAAATGGTGTAGTGAAATCTAAAAATAGAACGGTTTCTATAAAAGATATTCGAAACATCGACTTAATAAGAAACCCGTTAAATCTGATTAATGATATAGTCATAGAATCTTTTGACGGTAGAAAGTTTAAGATTCGAACTTATAACTTAATTGATGAATTAGATTATGAGGTTATGATTGATAAATACATCTATCCATATATGACAGATAACGCAAAGGAAGTATGGGATCGAAAGGTGAATTTGGAAGTATTGCTTGAAGAAGTAAAGTACGAAAGAGAGAAAATCGAGAGGTAGAAATAAAGAGGAATTTTGGTGCTTCAATTAAAAAAGGAATGATATTGAAAGAACTTGTTTTATAGTTTGAGGTGGTAAGATTTGCTGAATGTTAAGAGTGAAAATGGAGCGTTACATATTAAAGGCTCAAAATGTATGTATGTATGTATGTATGTATGTATGTATGTATGTATGGTTGGCTCTAGCTACAGTTGGTTTTTTAATAGGTTGTATAATCTTAATCATTAACGGGTTAAAATTTGAATTAAGCTATTCCTTACTTTATCTAGGTGGAGGGTTAATTTTTACCCCGTTTTATATCTATATTACTCTTTGGGCATTACCTGGATTTCTTCCAGGTAGAATTCTCCTGACGATTATTCCTGGTGAAAGAGGTTCGATAGAATCAAAAAAAGGGAAAGTATTCTTTGATCATATCCAAAATATCCACTTAATAAGAAATCCACTGAATTTTATTAATGATGTTGTTATTGAAACATTTGATGATAGGATTGTAAAAATACGTACTTATAAGCTGTTGGATGATCTGGATTATCAGATTATAGTAGATAAATTTACTTATCCCTACATGAACGAGAATGCAAAAAAAGTGTGGGATCGGCAGGTGAATTTGGAAAAGTTACAAGATATTGCAAAATATAAGAGAGCACAGTAAATAAATTGATTGAAGATGGTTGTTAAGAGGCAATGGAAAAGGTTCCTTTTTCGATTAGTACCCTATTTCAAACAACGGAGGTTTCTCAAATTGCTAAACATAAAGAAAACAGGTGAAACCCTTAATATCAAAGGCTCAAAATTCATGTACGCTTGGATGACACTTGTTATTTTCGGTGGTGTGTTTAGTAGTTTATTTTTAATAAAACAAGGTCTCTTATTTGAATCAAATTATTCTCTTATCTACCTAGGTGGGGGTGTTGTGTTTCTACCCATCATGCTTTACTTAACGCTATGGATCTTACCAGGATTCATGCCAGGTAAAGTTCTGTTATCAATTGTCCCAAAGGAAAATGGGGTAGTGAAGTATAAGAATAAAATGTTCTTGATTAAAGATATCCGGAACATCGACTTAATAAGAAATCCGTTAAATCTGATTAATGATATTGTCATAGAATCATTTGATGGCAAAAAGTTAAAGATTCGAACCTATAATTTAATTGATGAATTAGATTATGAGGTTATGGTAGATAAATACATCTATCCATATATGACAGATAACGCAAAGAAGGTTTGGGATCGAAAGGTTAATCTGGAGCTGTTGCATGAAGAGGTAAAATACGTACGTGAGGATCAATAAGAAGGTATAAAAGCCGAGTTGCTTATCAGTCCTTTGTTTTTTATGGTAGAACAGCTGCGGTTGTTCCTCTCTTGTCCTAAATATTTTCACCATGCTTTTTTTAACATTCTAAAATTAATAAGTGGATGAAAGAAATGACAAGAAGAAGGGTAGAGTCCAGATGGTTCCAAACATACAAAGTGAACCTCGTTGTTTCATGTTCACTTTGTATAATAGTATGGTAAACGCTTGTTATTCAATGTCTACTACTTCAAATTTGCTGTTCTTAAATAAATTCACTCTTAGTCCTCTATGTTTTTTTCCACTATCTTTATTATATCCTGTATAAAAAATGATTCCGTCAGGGTGATGTTCTTTCACAAAGCTATCAAAGTTACTACTTGGTAATGAATATGTACCTTCATAAGCCGCAGAAACGATAATAGTTTCGGGAGGATATCTTTTTAGAAAATCATCAGATAAATGATTGACATCTCCATGGTGGGGTGCTTGTAAAATGCTCAGAGTCTCATGGGATTCAAGCATAATTTCAACTCTCTCAACTTTTACATCAGATGTGAGCAATATGATACAATCATTTATTTTTATCTTCACGGTTAGACTTGTTTCATTTAAACCCCTATCTATTTGACTAGCTAAGTTCTTTACTGGTGTCTCATCCTCTAGTTTATATAACAAATCAAGTTGCGCTTGGATGTTAATGAACTGGTCTATATGAGGAGGAAAAGCAATCAAGTCAAAATTGTGATACTTCAGTTTTCTTATATTATCAATGACCTCATAAGGAATATTCCTCTGTTTGAATGCTTCAAACAAATAGCCTAAAGAAAATAGTCCCCTTCCTAACGGACCAAGAAGCATTTCAAAAGAGTGTTGATTTTCTTGGTATGGAGCAAGTAGATGGAGCCAAACCTCCTTTATTTCGACCACATCTATAATAGGAGTAACACCCGAAATATGATCGGGATGGGGATGAGTAATGATAAGTAAATCTATCACCTCTATACCATTGATTTTTATGTACTCTTTTAAAGAAATTCGCGAGGGATCCTTTACATAAATAGATTCCATACTATCTCCGGCATCAATAATAATTGTTTTGCTCACTTCTCCCGCTAGATGAATGATTGTGCATTCTCCAAAACCAACATTAAGAAAATCCACTGTCGCTACTGTCGAGCCATCTACTTTCATCTCTATACCCTCCGAATCTATTTTGAAAATTGGACAGATTGCATAACACGATAAATATACCCAAGAGACAAAATGACTATGATCCCGACCATGATGATTGTTGCAGCGGTGGCATAACCGGTTTCAAAGTATTTAAAGCCATAACGATAAATATAAAAGGTGATGGTTTCTGTCGCATTCCCTGGCCCTCCGCCAGTTAATACATACATCTTCTCAAAGACTTGAAATGTTTCGATAGTTCTAAGTAATAAAACAAGAAAAATGGCCGGTTTTATCAAGGGTAATGTTACAAATCTAGTACACTGCCATGCATTCGCTCCATTTACCTGAGCACTTTCATATAATTCTTTAGGGATTCCTTGCAAAGATGCTAAGATGATTAAAAAAACAAAGGGAGTCCATTGCCATACATCTGTTATGATGATGGAAATCATAGCCCATGAAGGAGAGCTAAGCCATTCAATTGCAGGAAGACCTAATGAGGTAAGGATATAATTAATAACGCCATAATCATATTCATACATCATTTTCCATGTTAAGGCTACAGTAATAGGTGGTAATAACATTGGTAAAAGTACGATTGAACGAATAATACTTATACCCTTAAATTGTACATTAAACAATAAAGCAACGATCACACCTACTATCACTTCTAGTGTAACGGCAATTAAAACAAATAAAACTGTATTCCTCACAGCTACCCAAAAAACTTGATCTGAAAGTACGTTTTTATAATTTTCTAGACCAAGGAAAAAACGGTCTCCCTTTAGATAATTTAGGTCAAAAAAGCTTGTGAACAATGCGTAAAGTAAAGGATAAACTGTGAAAAGTAAAAAGATTATTATAGCAGGCAATAAAAATAAAAAGGTCATTCTATGACTTTTATACATATTTAGTCTCCTTCTATCACTAGAAATCATCATACTTCTTTCGTTTAGGAAGAAGTATGATGATTGATTCATTCATTCTATCTATCTAGAATTCTTTGAATTTCATCATTGGCCTTATTTAATCCATCTTCAACCTCTAATTGACCAACTAATATTTGTGATAGATACATTCCCCATGTATCCTCGATTTGACTCCATTTTGGTGTTCTAGGTCGTGCAACTGAATTTACAAGAGCTTCTAGTTGTGCTGGATAATGACGATACATCTTAATTAACTCTTCATCATTGTATAAGCTCTCACGTGTTGGTGCTCCGCCACCTTGCTTCGCCATTTCTTTTTGAATCTCTTTGCTTGTCACCCATTTCATAAAATCAACTGCTGCATTCACTTTTTTTGAAGATTGAGGGATTCCTAGCATCCAGTTCCCTATCATAGCTGACGCATTTCCATCCTGACCTGGAATCGCTGAAAATTCAATCTTTCCAACTACTTTAGAGCTTTCGGCATTATCTACTTGAGAAACCCATGAAGGCCACGCAATCGTCATGCCAATTTGTCCTTGTGTCAAGGCGGTAGCGATTTGATCTGAATCAAAGGTTTCAACACCTTTTGGGCTTAATTCTTTTAGGTCTAAATAGGTATTCATCGCTTCTATTCCTGCTTGAGAATTTACTTGAGCTTCCATATTTTCATTAAATACTTCTCCACCATATCCCCAGAACAATGGTAAATAGTCTGAAACGATTGGATTACCTCTTTGCCCTCGAACTGCATATCCGTACGTATCAGGTTCCTTATCCACGATTTCTTTTGCATTCTCAACAACATCATCCCATGTTGTAGGAGCATTCAACTTATATTTATCTAGTAAATCACTGCGATAATAGAACATTTGTACATTACCTATAAAGGGTAAAGCGATTAGTTTACCTGTGTTATATGGATGCTTTCCTAACGCTACACCATTTTCAATAAAATCTTCATCAAGACCATCTTCAAAATAAGAATCTAGTTCAACTAACATATTTCCCTCTCCAAACTCAGGCATCCAAGGGTCATCCATCATAACTAAATCATAAGCTCCACCTTTATTTTGTATATCAAGAACGATGGTTTCTTTTAAATTATCATAAGGCATATCTACAACATTAATTGCGATACCTGTTTCTTCTTTATATGCTGGAACAATCGCCTTTAACGCATCTGCCATTGCACCGGCCCGAGCGGCAACCGCTAACTCCTTAACCTCATTCCCTTCTTTAGAGCTAGTACCTTCTGTATTGGTTGTTGAACCACTTGTACTTGAACCTTGGCAACCTCCAAGTACAAGGATACTTATCATAAAACATAAAAATAAATAGTGACCACTTTTTTTAAACATCACTAGACCTCCAAAGAAAAGTTTTATTTTAGCCTTTTACAGCACCCATTGTAAGACCCTTAATAAGTGTTTTTTGCATAAATAGAACAAAGACAATCATCGGAATGATGGATAAAATACCTCCTGCACTCATTGGTCCCCATAAAACTAAATATTCTGTTATCATACTCGAAAGTGAAACAGGTGCAGTTGATAAATCTGGTGTTTGGATAAAGATAAGGGCAAATAAAAATTCATTCCACGCTGTTATAAACGTAAAAATTGCGGTTGCACCTATCCCTGGAATAACAAGAGGAATAATGACTTTAATAAATGATTGAAATGGTGTAGCCCCATCAACCATTGCACTTTCCTCCATCTCAGTAGGGATTTCATTAAAAAAACTAATTAGTAGCCAAATCGCAAAAGGTAAATTAAACACAATATAAGCCAATACAAGAGCTGTTCTAGTATTGAGAAGACCAGCTTGTCCCATCATCGTATACAAAGGGATAACAAAAGTAACTGGTGGAAACACTCTAGTCATTAAAATCCAACATAATAATATCCTTTTTCCTTTAAAGCGAAATCGCGAAAGACTATATGCAGCTAAACATGCAATGGAAACGGCTATGACGGTTGAAACGAAAGCAACAATAAAACTATTCATTAAAATATGATGAAACTTCATTTCTCCAAGTAATTGTATGTAGTTTCCTAATGTGATGTTATGTGGGAAAAATGAGGGAGGTGATGAAAATTGTTCAACACGATCTTTAAATGAGTTATTAGCCATCCAATAAATTGGAAATAACGACCAAATGATAACAATGATGATTCCGATCGTTCTAAACAATCCTATCTCCTTAATAAACTGTGAAACATTTCTTTTTACTGATAATTGCATTCCCTTCTCACTCCAAATGTATAGACATTTAAAAGTCTAAAACTCAAAATATAATATTTTCCCCTCTTTTTCTACACCTCCAATTGTCATTGTATAGACATCTTAACATTATCGTGTTAACTGATTGTTATGCTAATTTTAATTTTATGTAAATCTCTAGACAACTATTGAATTAAAAATAAATAAGCATATCATTCCCTCCGAAGAGTAAGAATCATATGCTTATTTAATCGTTGTTTTACTATATATCTGCTAATATATTCAGGGGGATACAAAAATAATTACTATACATGTCTAGACATTAACTCGATATAAGGATGATGTAAATGGCCATTTGTTACAAGAATCCCGTTACTTTTAATAAAGTTGGGTTCTCCTTTCATTCCTGTACATATTCCATTAGCCTCTTGAACAAGTAATGACCCTGCCGCCATATCCCAGGGGGCTAATCCATAATGAAAAAAGCTATCTAACTTTCCCGTTGCAACATCAGCAAGATCTAAACATGAAGATCCGGTTATTCTTATCCCTCTGGCAGCCCCTGCTATGGCTGTCATTATTGAAACAACATCTATCTTTTGCTCCCATTGCTCAGCTGAAAACCCTAGTGCTAATAGACTGTTATTAATAGATGATGTGTTAGATACTTGGATTCTTTCTCCTTGACAAAAAGCACCTGCGCCCTTTATTGCTGAGTATAGGGTGTTATTATTTACATCTAAGATAAATCCAAGAATAATTTCTTCCCCTTTACACAATGCTATCGATATGGCATACCTATTGAAACCGTGAACAAAATTCATGGTACCATCTATTGGATCAATCACCCAGATAAACTGATCGTTAGAATCTTTTTCTACTGTTTGAGTGGGATTAGTTTCCTCTGTTAAATAATAGTGAGATGGGAATCTATTTTGTAATTCTTTAATTAAAAACAGTTCTAAATCTTGATCAACTGCTGTGACTAGGTCTGCAAAATTTTTTTTCATCTCATAAGATGTACTTTCGTTTATCCTCTTCCGAATTTTATCACCTGCTTCAACAATCAAGGCTTCGACAAATGGTACAATCTTCTCTTCAGACAACAAAGTAGACAATTATTCTCTCACCCTTCTCACCCAGAATTTGAATATGTCATTTCTAAAATAATCCATAGAATAAAGTACAGGTGTATTATCCGCATGATAGTGAATCTGTCTCATCATGATAACGGTTGTTTCAGGTCTAACAAGAAGCTTCTGGCATTGTTTATCTGTATGAAGTGGGATAATTAATTCAGTATCTGCACATGTTATTTGCATTTTATTTTTTGTTTCAAGATAATGAAAGAGTGAACCAATTTCTTCTTCATCCACCATATCCTTACCGGCGACTGATTCAGGGATAATATTCTTCGATACAACAACAGGCTCTCCATTTGCTGTACGGGTTCTTTCAATTATCACAACCGGTTCCCCTACATTTATATTAAGTGCTTCAGCCCAATCTGGCTCACATTCTTCAATTTTAACAAATTCCTTTTGTTCCCCTTCTTTAAGACCAGCAGATTTTATCATGGATGTGACGCTACTTAGCTGTTCAATTCTATTGGGTATATTTGGTAGTGGTTGTACTACGAAGGTACCTACTCCTCTCTTAACTAATAAGTGTCCTTCCTGCTCTAGAATTTTCACTGCAGAGCGAAAGGTTTCCCTAGAAACATTAAAGGTTTTGGCCATCTCAATTTCAGATGGAAGCTTTTCCCCAACCCTTAATTGTCCCTTTGCAATTAACTCCTTTAATTCTTGCATAATTAATTGATAACTCGGTTTCATTTCCTTCTCTCCTCACTCTCAATGCTGTCTAGACATATATGTAAAAGATATCATGTTGAACATTGACTTTCTATAGTATTTACAGAAACTTAACACAATAATGTTGATAGATGTCTAGTTTTATATATGAATGCCTATTTTTTCTCTAAGCCTACTAATAGAAGAAATAATAGGAAAACAACGCGGATTTAGTTTTCCATGTAGACTGTTAAAAAAGGATCTTAAACATCTATAAAAAGCACTACAGTAAATACGTTGATTTACTAAAGTCTCAAAGATGAATCAATAGTACTCCAAGTGTTGATGTGAGTTTAGAAACGTGAGTGGATTGTTATGAGTAAGAAAGACAAGGGGGGGAAGTCATATTGGGCTTAAAGGGTATAGTAATTAGTGGTGTTCCATTGTGAACAAAATGGTTTCTGATGGTGATATTAACATAAAAAGGATATAATTTACAGAATGGGAGACTACTTGGTTATATGTCATGATTATTGTGAACAGTGTAGTATTTTATGAAAATAGCCATTGACTTCGCTATCACCTCGGTGCCTGTCACCTCCCGAAATTTCTTGTTTTAAACTATGAGTCAATAGCAGAAACTTCAATTTCTGCTTATAATCACGATTAACTTGGAAGGAGGGATTTAAGAATGCTAAACATTAAGAAAAACGGCGAGTTTCTTCATATTAAAGGTTCTAAATTTATGTATGCTTGGATGACTGTATTTGTTTTTGGTAGTTTGTCCGCATGTATATTTTTAATAGGAGAAGGCTTTTCGTTCCAGTCAAATTATTCTCTTATATACCTAGGCACAGGAATTGCTTTTTTACCATATATGAGCTACTTAGCTATCTGGTTTTTGCCGGGATTTAAGATAGGGAAGATTCTATTTTCAGTCGTTCCAAAAGAAAATGGCATTGTGATATATAAAAATAGAAAAGTCTTAATAAAAGATATTCGAACCATTGATTTAGTGAGAAATCCGTTAAATCTAATTAACGACATTGTTATAGAATCTTTAGACGGCGAAAAATTAAAGATTCGTACATATAACCTTCTTGATGACATAGATTATGACATTGTAGTAGATAGATATATTTATCCCTATTTAACTGAGGATGCACAGGAAGTTTGGAATCGGAAGGTTAATCTTGAAAAGTTGCAGAGAATTGCGAAGTATGAGAGAAGTGGGTGAGAGGACAGATGACTGAAAATTAGAAAGGTGTGGGATTGGAAGCTGGGTCTTAGTGAAGCTATACCACATGGTGTCTTATAGAAGACAGGTATAGAAATTGATCTCGGTGCCTGCCACCTCCCGAAACCTTTTGTTTCACAGATGTTTTACTCCTAAAAGAAGAGGCTGGAAAGGTCAACAAGGGGCTTACAGACGCCCCCTCATCACTCTACCCACCTATTCCTCAACCACAACACTTCTTATATTTCTTTCCACTTCCACACGGACAAGGTTCATTTCGACCAACCTTCTCCGACTTAGCTGGTTTTGAGAATAGGCTAAATAGGTTATTTTTTCCCTCTCTCTGAAGTAGGTCTTCACTTAATTCTTGTTTCCACTCGCTTAGTTTTGGGTGGTCAATCTGATTAATGATGCAGCAAGCATAGAAGTCTTCTTTCAAATTAAGTAAAGAATGGGCATAATTTTCTTTCGTAAAATCCTCTAGTATAGGAATAGCTCTAGTTGAAAGCTGTGAACATAATGCTGATGCGATCAGGGTTTTTATTGTAATATCGGTTACTTTATCAAATTGGCGCAATAACACTTCCTCAGAAAGGGGAGATAATAGCTTGCTTACTACCTCCGTAGCTGAATAGGCGGCAGCACTTTCATCCCCGAAATATTTCTCTACTCCTAGGATGGCTTCATCGGTCCCTATTTTAATAAGTGCAGTTTCATTTTCACGATTTTTTATCATTTTCTTTTTTAAATATAGTAATCGTTTACAAGTCTATTAAGAGTAGACCTTTTAATTATCTAAATATTATAACTTTTTAAAATTTATAAAATAGTATTGTGCTATACCAAAAGATTCACTATAATATGGTCTATTGAATGGACATTTGTCTTTATACAGTGGAATTTTTATTGTGGGTTGTAGTAGAGATTGATTCTATGTATATAAAGTAATTGATAAGAAGAGATGAAGCGGGGGATTAGGATGAAACAGATACTAGATAAATGGAACCAAGTGAGTTTGGTTAAACAAATTGTAATTGGACTCGTAGTCGGAGTGATCTTGGCTCTTACGATTCCGCAAGCGGGACAACCGGTGGCTCTTTTGGGCTCTTTATTTGTAGGGGCTTTAAAGGCTGTTGCGCCAGTTCTAGTCTTATTCTTAGTGATGGCGGCGATTGCTCAACATGAGAGTGGGCAACGGACAAATATGAAGACAATTATTGCTTTGTATCTAATCGGAACATTTTTAGCTGGATTAACAGCTGTTTTAGCTAGTTTTCTTTTCCCTGTAGGATTCACATTAGTTGATAGTCCAGAAGGCTTTACGGCTCCTGGCGGTGTGTCCGAGGTACTACAAACGTTACTTTTAAATGTTGTGGACAATCCTGTTCATGCAATAGCGAATGCAAACTACATTGGTATTCTTGCTTGGGCGCTCCTTCTAGGATTTGCTTTGAGAAGTGCTCCAGCCACGACGAAAACAATGATTTCAAATCTATCTGACGCAATCTCTAAAATTGTGGGTTGGGTAATAAAGTTTGCTCCGCTTGGGATTTTGGGACTTGTCTACGAATCTATATCGACGAATGGGCTTTCAGCACTCGTAAGCTATGGAAAGCTGCTTGGCGTCTTATTAGGCTGCATGGCATTTGTTGCCTTTGTCATAAATCCATTGATTGTGTTTATGACAATCAAACAAAATCCATATCCTCTTGTGTTTAGATGTGTGAAAGAAAGTGGAATTACAGCCTTTTTCACTCGTAGCTCTGCTGCGAATATTCCCGTTAACATGAAGGTGTGCGAAAACCTAGGACTAAATAAAGATAGCTATTCCGTGTCCATACCATTAGGGGCTACCATTAATATGGCGGGTGCAGCTGTAACTATCTCTGTGTTAACTCTTGCTACGGTTCATACGCTAGGGATCGAGGTAGACTTTTTAACAGCGTTGATTCTTAGTGTGTTAGCTGCTGTGTGCGCGTGTGGTGCATCTGGAGTGGCAGGAGGATCCTTATTACTTATTCCTTTAGCCTGTAGCTTGTTCGGCATTCCGAATGAAATTGCTATGCAGGTTGTAGGAGTTGGCTTTATCATTGGCATTTTACAGGATTCCTTTGAAACAGCTCTTAATTCATCAACTGATGCTCTTTTTACAGCAGCAGCGGAGTTTAAAGAATGGCGTAAAGAAGGAAAGGAAATTTACTTACGTAAAATAGGGTAATCTAGTTAACTTTAGATATTGAATGTGAAATAAAAGCCTCGCAATCGTTTTATTATGGATTGTGAGGCTTTTTTATATGGTGGGTTGTGGGCGGGTGCCTGGCACCACCCAAATTTTCTTTTAATAAAAGTAAAGTCGTTTATAAATTAATAGGTTAGCCTTAAAATTTGTAGTTGTTAGTAGGCAGTAGAATAAGTTTCACAGCTTCGGGTATTTCTTTGGATTTTCCCTTTCAGTTGTTCTTAAAAGCTAGTAGAATGTAGTACTATATGACTATTTGGTAGATTGGGATTGAGAGGAGAACGTAGAATGGGGAAGAAAATATTACTAGTAATGCTAACATCGGTTTTTACAGTTCTGTTGATGTTATTCGCCCTTTGGATGCTTGATATTGTCGAACTAAAAGGAGGATCAAAGGTTCAATCGACGCCAATTGTGCAGAAATCAAATAAGCTTGAAGCAGAAAATACGCTTTCTGAGCTTCTTAATGTTGAATACCCACGATTAGGTGACGATATTCAGCAAGCCTATGATTCATTTGGTGAACCTAAGTTTGCATCAGAGGGTGAGCTTGACTTTTATCTACTCAATAAGAAGAAAATCTTTTATGTAAGCTTTGATGAAGCTGGTGGAAGTAATAGGATAGAGTCAATTACCTTCTATGTTAAAGGCGATAAAGAAAAAGTGAAAGAACTGGGAGAGAAGGTCTTACCTGTAAACAGTACTTTTTTCAAAGAGGTTGAGGATGTGGAAGAAGACCGAAATGAGACGTTTCGTTATACGAGTACAGACTATCATACTACTAGCTATTATGAAACGACCGATAGTATGAATCGGTATGCTTTTATCAAAATATCTCATGATGAATCAGATTTATTTGAGGAAAGTGACGTACCAGATTCTTTGCCTACTTACCGTCTAGAGGTCTCATATCTTTCACAAACTGAGTTGAAAGAGATAGGTGAGAAAACGGAAATCGAGCAGGTTAATGAGAATGAGACCATTAAGGTAGATATGTCACAGAGCTTTGATGAGATACAAGCGGATACTCAGCCTTCTGAGAGTAATAATCAGAGTAATGAAGGTTCGTATGGGACTGATTTTAGTGAGGAAGCAATTGGTTTTAATAATGAGAGAATCTTACGTTCAGATTTTTTAGAATTAGCTTCTAAAGGAGAAATAAAAGGCATACACACTTCAATAGGATCAGCTATTGGACCAGTTATTGAAGCGTACCTTGGTCAACCAGATTGGAGAGATGAGGCCGAAGGTGGGTTCACCTTGATGTATCGTGAGTGCCAATGTGGCTTAGGGGTCGGCTATGACTATGAAGAATATCCAGAAACGCTTATTAGTTCCTTTGTATTGCCGATTAAATTGAGCTATGATCAAATTATTACCTATTTGGGTCAGCCCGATGAAGAAGGCTACAGCGAAGTGGACACCGGATATTACCTCTTTTACAACCGTGGTGAACACCAACTATTCATTGAAAGCAATGAACCAGAATTTGATGGAGTGTTGGACTGGGTGGTAGTGAGATAGACCAAAGAGGGTGCCTGTCACCACTCAGAAATCTTGTTTCACAATGTTCCACATTTGAAAGAAGAGACTAAAAGTGGTGTTTTTTTCATTTTGTACCTCGTTTTTTTTTGGTAGAGGTTTTAAATAGGTCAAGAGTGAAGCCTTATTTCGATAGGCTTTTGGAGAGCTCACAATTTGTCTCCCGTCTTTATTAGAACTGGGAGGGGAATTCTACTATATACTGATTCTAAATAGGACTGGAATATGTTTAATGAACTATTTCATTTTTTGTGAAAATAAATGTTTTTTATTGTAAAGTTTTATCAATTATCGTTTTTATTGTATTATTAAATAGGATAGGATATATATAATAAATTTTTGATACATGTAAGGAGCAAACGGTATGAAAATTACAATCGCTGGTACAGGTTATGTGGGGTTATCTAACGCTGTTTTACTGGCCCAACATAACGAAGTAATTGCGTTAGATATTGTTCAAGAAAAAGTGGACATGATTAACAATAAAAAATCACCTATTATAGATCGTGAAATTGAAGAATTCTTAGCTACAAAAGAGCTGAACTTAAAGGCGACTACTGATAATGAAGAGGCATTTAAAGACGCTGAGTTTGTTGTCATTTCTACTCCAACAAACTATGATCCGGACAAGAATTATTTTAATACAAGTTCGGTTGAAACAGTGATCGAGAATGTTCTTTCTATTAATCCGAATGCGGTCATGGTCATTAAATCGACAGTTCCAGTAGGTTATACAAAATCAGTTTGCGAAAAATATGATACAACTAATATCATTTTCTCTCCAGAGTTTTTGCGTGAAGGAAAGGCACTATATGATAACTTACATCCATCACGTGTCATTGTTGGAGAACAATCTGAGAGAGCAAAAGTTTTTGCCGATTTGTTAGTGCAAGGGGCAATTAAGGAAGAGATTGACGTGTTATTCACTAACTCAACAGAAGCAGAGGCTATAAAATTATTTGCTAATACGTACTTAGCGATGCGTGTGGCATTCTTTAATGAATTGGATTCATATGCAGAAGTACGTGGGTTAAATACGAAACAAATAATCGATGGTGTCGGATTAGATCCACGTATAGGAACACATTATAATAATCCATCATTCGGTTATGGTGGCTATTGTTTGCCTAAGGACACAAAGCAGCTGTTAGCGAACTATGCTGATGTACCTAACAATATTATGGGCGCGATTGTTGATGCAAACAGAACCCGAAAAGATCATATTGCAGATATGATTCTGAAACGTAATCCAAAAGTAGTTGGGATTTTTAGACTAACAATGAAAATGGATTCTGATAACTTTAGACAATCTGCTATCCAAGGTGTAATGAAGCGAATTAAAGCTGAGGGAGTAGAAGTAGTCGTTTACGAACCAGCTTTTACTGAGAAAGAATTTTACAACTCAAAAGTAATCAATGACTTTGAAGAATTCAAAAAAATCTCTGATGTTATCGTTGCAAATCGTCTATCAGACGAGCTAAAAGATGTGAGTGATAAAGTATACACAAGAGACCTGTTTAGCAGGGATTAATATCAGTGGTGCCTGTCACCATCTGAACCATCTTGTTTCACTGCTTTAACATGTTCCACAAAAAATCCGTTACGCGCAAATGGCGTAACGGATTTTTTTAGTTTGTAGTAAGAGCTACAGCTGATTGGTCTTTAGGTAGTTGTGCTTGTGAAGGAGTCCTTGATTCACTATTTTCCTAATTGGGATGGCAGCATTTGTATGGATTGATTTAACGCGTCTAGCTTGCTTTCGATTCGGTTAAGTAAGTAAAGGGTAACAACGATCGGAAAGCCAACCTCACTTACAACGTTTAGCCATTGCTCCATTGATGGTTTTCACATCCTTTTTGAAAAAATAATTAAAGAGAAAGAAGAGGGCTGGCACTTTGCACATGTTCTACAAATTGTGCGGTGCAGCCCCCTATTTTTAGCCTAGTTTAATGTCCGTTACATTACGTTCAACGATTCGTGCGCTTTTTTTTGCGACAAAGTCACCGCCTGTTGTTGTAAACACGTTATTTGTAATAATCGTGTCCATTGCAGCAACTAGTGCTGCTTGGTCTACAGGTTCGATGGGTGATTCAATGTTTATTTTAGCTGTTTTTCCTTCTGCATTTAAGAATAAAAGTTCCAATGTTTTGGCCATGTGTGCCCCTCCTTTCTATGGATCTTCTTTGATCGTTACGCTAAAAGTTGATTAGAGTTGTTACGTTCAACTGTTGCTAACGTTTGTGTTTGTAAGCTTGCAATTGCTTGAGCCACTTGAAGTAGTTCATCTGCAGTTGATGTGATTTTTACGTTGTTGTAGTTTTTACTTTTGAAAATGGTTTCGCCTTTTTCATCAACACCTGCTTCGTACATTAATCTCAACTGTGAATCGAGAAGCACTTGATTTGCCATGTTATCACCTCCCTTCACCTTTTATATAGGGTGGATTGAGGGGAGGGGTAGCGAAAGTGAACAACATTTTTTTCGTAGTTAGTAGTGGTGCTATTGAAGAGTTTTGTAGAATCCCACTTTTTTGAATCTAGACGCGACGAGCTTGATGCGTGATAATGGTGTTATTGAGAATCTTACTTAGGTTTGATGCAAATGAAAATTTGATATAGATTAAGAGTAATAGAAAAGAAAGGTTGGTTGTTACGTGATTGATCTACATTGCCATATTCTTGGCGGAATGGATGACGGGGCTCGAGATATAGAGGCTTCAATGGACATGGCGAGGCATGCTGCGAGTGAGGGGATAACGAAGATTATTGCTACGCCGCATCATAAGAACGGAAAATATGATAACGTTGCAGAGTCTATTAAAAGCAAGGTTGATGAATTAAATACAAGGATACAAGAGGAGAACCTTGACCTTGAAATTCTACCTGGTCAAGAACCGCGAATTTACGGAGAATTGCTAGAGGATTATAATCAAGGTGAAATTCTTACTTTGGCGAATTCTACCTATTTGTTTGTTGAGTTACCGTCAAACCATGTGCCGAGGTATACGAGACAGCTGTTGTTTGATATTCAGCTAGCTGGTTTGTCACCAGTTATTGTGCATCCCGAACGAAACTCGGAAATTATGGAGAATCCAGATATCTTGTTCAAGCTTGTTGAAAAAGGTGCGGCAACACAGGTCACTGCTTCAAGTGTGACGGGACACTTCGGAAAGAAAATTAAGAATTATTCTTTGCAATTAATTGAGTCTGGTCAGGCCCATTTTATCGCATCTGATGCTCATAATCTATCAGGTCGATCGTTCCGATTGAGTGAGGCATACGATGTGATCCGTAAAGAATTCGGTAGTGATATGGTTTATATGTTCCAGGAAAATGCTCAGCTCGTTGTAGAAGGTAACACGATTTATCGTCAGCCACCGCAACAAATAAAAAGGAAGAAATTTTTGGGGATTTTTTAAGTAGATAAACAATACAAATAATACAAACAACAACAGTCTAATTAGTTTAAAGAAAAGGCCCCAAAATATTGGGGCCTTTACTTATGGTTTCAGGTTTCAGGTGCCGGTTTCAGGTGCCAGTCCCCCGGTACGTTAATGCGTTAATTATGTGGGGGCCTGGCCCCACCAGATATGGCCCCACCAGAAAAATGGTAATAATGACGATTTAGGTTGACGATTTACAGAATATTTTATATAGTAGACAAGGTAAAAAGTAATAGTTACGATTTGTGAATGCGGGTTTTCAGGATTTACTTACATAATAGTTCGTTTTAAATCGTAATGATTACTGTTCTAGTTCGTTGTTGAGAAAAGTGAAAGAAAAGGGTTACACAGTATGTTCCACCCTTTATAAGAGGAGAAAGAGACATGTTTAAGAAGCCTATTTATCTAGCAATATTTTCTATTCTTCTGCTTCTGTTTGTTACGGCTTGTAGTAATCAGGGTCAGGAGAGTACAGGTGAAAGTAACGACAGTGTAAAAAAGCAGCTTACTTTATTATTTAGTTTTGGTTCGACAACACTTGATCCACATCAGGATTGGATGGGAGTTCGAGCTGGGATTGCGGAGACGCTTGTGAAGCTTGATGAGGGTTTATCGATTCAGCCTTGGTTAGCGGAATCTTGGGAGCAGGTGGATGAGAAGACATGGAGCTTCAAAATTCGTGAAGGTGTTACGTTCCACGATGGTACTCCGGTTGATGGAGAAGCAGTAAAGGCTTCTTTTGAAAGATTAGTAGAAAATAATGAGGCAATGGCGTCAACACTGAAAATTGAATCAATAGAAGCGAAGGAACAGGAAGTAACGTTTGTTACTCAGGAAGTGTATCCTGCTTTTCTTTCGGAGCTTGTTCATACAAATGCGGCTGTGATTAAGGCGGATGCAGAGAATATTGCTGAACGTCCAATTGCGACTGGACCGTTTCAGGTTGCTGACTTTACACCAGAATCTGAGGCTGTGTTAGAGAAGTATCCTGATTATTGGGATGGCGAAGCAAAGATTGATGAGGTAATCGTTAAATTTAATGAAGATGGAAATGTGCGTGCACTTGCACTTCAATCTGGAGAGGCAGATATCGCGTATCATCTACCTTCAGAGTCTTTAGAGCCAATTGAAGCCGATGAACAATTACGTGTTGAATCAGTGCCAAGCTTGCGTACACATTTTCTTCTTTATCAGCAAAAAAATCCTGTACTGCAGGATGTGAATGTACGAAAGGCTCTTGATTTAATGATTGATCGTGAAGTTGTTGTAAATGATATAATGAACGGTCATGCAACGGCTGCAAATGGGCCGTTTAACGCTGATTTTGCTTTTGCAGACGGTGCCCAAGCTTCAGAGTACGACCCAGCACAAGCGGAAGAGCTTTTGAAAAAAGCAGGCTATGAGAAAAATGCAGAAGGAACCTTGATGAAGGATGGTAAGGCTCTAACCTTAACATTAGCAACCTATCAAGGTAGACCTGAGCTACCGTTAATGGCGCAATATTTTCAATCCGAAGCTGCGAAGCTAGGTATCTCTGTTGAAATTGTAACAGCTGAGAATATTGATAGCTTCCTATGGGAGCAGCCAGATAACTGGGATATCGTAACTTACTCGAATTTAACAGCACCACGCGGAGATGGTGGTTATTTCTTAAATGTAGCGTATCTTCCTGAAGGGTCGTTAAATCCTGGCTCCATTAACATAGGAGAGCTAAATGATGTAACGAAAAAATTAAATGGTACGGCTGACGCTGATGAAAGAATCTCCCTTCAAAAGCAGGCTGTTCAAATTATCCAAGAGGAAGTACCACAATCATTTATGGTTCACCCTCACATAATTGTAGGAGTTAATGAACGTGTAACGAACTGGAGTCCTGGTTCGGAGGAATACTATTTAATTACAAATAAAATGGATGTAACACAATAAATATGGTGAAAGAATCTTTGGATTCTTTCACCTTTATTGTCGTTTTAGGAAACTTTTTAAAAGCAAAATGTGAGGTGAGAAGGATGAAAAATGTAGGATCAATGCTTGTTTCGAGGCTTATTCAATTAGTGTTTATTATTTTTGTTTTATCATTTGTCACCTTTGTCCTGATGAAGGTTGCCCCAGGTGATCCCATTCGTAGTGTGTTAAAGGTGGACGATGTGATTTCAACGACGGAGGATGAGCAAAGGGTGAGAGAGGAGCTTGGTTTTGATGAGCCACTTCTTTCTCAATATGGAAGCTGGCTTCTAGGGGTTATGAGGCTGGATTTAGGTGAATCAATCATTGCGAAAAAACCTGTTTTCGATTTATTGATGAGCAGATTACCAGCCACATTTTCGCTTGCAGCTGGAGGCATGATTGTCCTATTTTTCATCTCTGTACCACTAGGAATTCTAGGTGCCATCTACGAAGGGAGATGGCCAGATTACATTAGTAGAGGATTCGCATTACTAGGTGCATCGATGCCGAGTTTTTGGCTGGGCTTGCTTTTCATGTATCTTTTTTCATATAAATTAGGGTTACTTCCTGTTATGGGAAAAGGAACGCTCGCACATTTTGTCTTGCCTTCGGTCACGCTAGGAATTGTGATGGCCCCAATGTATATTCGCTTGTTGCGTGAACGATTGGTTGCGACTTTACAAAGTCCCTATATTGAGTCTGCGAAGGCAAGAGGATTAAGTAGCAAGCGCGTTCTCCTTTTTCATGCGCTTCGAGGGAGCTTTATCCCTTTTGTGACGATGTTTGGTTTGAGTGTTGGAAGCCTACTTGGAGGAGTTATGGTTATTGAGATTTTATTCTCATGGCCAGGAATGGGAGAACTGATGGTGGATTCGGTAATGAATCGAGATTATCCCCTTATTCAAGGCTATATTTTGTTAATTGGATGTTTTGTTGTGATAACGAATTTAATCGTGGACTTCCTTTACCAATGGCTGAATCCACAAATACGTTCTGGGAAGGAGGCAGGATCATGGCAACAGCAGCAGTAGAAAAATCAATCAAAATTGTTCGGCAACCAGCGTTGGTGTTTGGAATGATTTTAGCTGCATTTATTGTAGCACTAATTCTAGTAGCGCCAGTATTTATTCCTCACGATCCTTTTCTAGTGGAGATGGGGAATCGGTTGCAGCCTGCTTCTTTAACTCATTGGCTTGGAACAGATCAGATGGGACGAGACGTATTTGCACGCATCGTTTATGGCGGAAAATTAACGATTGGTTTAGGTTTACTAACGGTTTTTACGGCGGTGTTAATTGGGGTTCCAATTGGTATTTTTTCAGGATATGTAGGTGGCAAAATTGATGCGATATTAATGAGAATCGTGGATGGATTTTTATCATTACCGGATTTTATTCTAGCTATCGCAATTGCAGGAATACTTGGACCAAATATCACGAATGTAGTGATTGCGATGGTGTTTGTTAGATGGATTGTGTATGCACGTGTGGTCCGTGGACTGGTCTTAGCAGAAAAGGAAAAAGAATATATTCTTGTTTCAAAAATATCCCATTCAAGTTCGTTTAAAACGATTCGCATGCATCTTCTCCCTCATATTATGCCCGATATCATTGTGATGGCAGCGATTGATGTTGGGAAAGTGATTTTACTCATTTCTGCGTTTTCTTTTATTGGACTCGGTGCACAACCACCTATCCCAGAATGGGGAGCGATGTTAAATGATGGGCGAAGCTTTTTTCAAGTGGTTCCTTCCCTGATGATTTATCCGGGACTAGCGATCATGCTGACGGTTTTATGCTGTAACTTAATCGGAGATGGATTAAAAGGCTATTTTGATATACGAAAAAGGAGGGCTGAAAATTGAAAAGCATCTTACTGACTATGGAACATGTTCACATTAAGGATTCAGCTTCTCAGCACGGACTTGTGAAGGATCTAAACCTTGTTATTGAAAAAGGGGAGATGGTCGGCTTAATTGGTCAAAGTGGAAGTGGTAAAAGCTTAACATCTCGATCTATTATGGGACTACTTGCGCCTAATTTAGAAGTGTCTGGTACGATTAGGTTTCAAGAAAAAGATCTTCTTACATTAAGTGCAAAAGAGCATCAAGGGCTGCTCGGTCATGAGATTGCGATGATTTTTCAGGATTACCGTGGCAGTTTTACTCCTTTTATCAAAATAGGAAAGCAAATGATTGAAACCATTCGCACCCATCGACAGGTATCGAAGAAGGTGGCGAAAGAAATATCGTTGCAGGTACTTAAGGAAATGGGTTTAGACTCTGAACGTGTATTTCGAAGCTATTCTTTTCAACTAAGCGGCGGTCAAGTTCAACGAGCAGCAATCGCCATGGCGTTAGCATTAAAGCCATCCCTACTAATTTGTGATGAGGTCACCACTGCACTTGATGCCAAAAACGGTGAAAAGGTGTTGGACTACGTTGACTATCTTCGCAAAACAACCGGCTGTGCAGTCCTCATGATCACGCATGACCTTGAAGAGGCGTACACGAGAGCGGACCGTCTTTATGTGATGAGTGACGGAGAGATTGTGAAGGAAGAGTTCGTGAGCCAGGGGGATAGACCCCGTGGCTATGGGTTGAGTGGAGTGCGGGTTTCGGGTCAGGATTTGAATCAGTGGGATAGGTCTGGTGGCTATGGGTTGAGTGAGGCTCAGGCTTTTGTTGGCCAGGGGGACAGACCCCGTGACTCATATCTAACTGGGATTGAGAAGAGGGATGAGAGGTCTGTCCCTCCGTCCCACTTGGTCATTAGAAATCTCACAAAGTCGTATTCTCGCAATGTGCACGCTCTAGATAGGTTCTCATTAGAGATTAAGGATGGAGAGTGTGTGGGGTTAGTTGGTGAGAGCGGAAGTGGGAAAAGTACTGTTGCTAAAATTCTTTTAGGGCTGGAGCATTATTCGGAGGGTACGATTTTGTTTAATGGAAAACCAGCTGTCCCTAAGGATCCTGCTTTACTACGAGAGTATCGAAAACAGGTTCAAATGATTTTCCAGGATGCGAATAGTACGTTAAATCCTAAGCTTCCTATCTGGAAGAGCTTATTGGAGCCACTAGATAATTTTAAGGAAGTGAACCCTTCTTTTCTTAAGAGAGAAAGTCAAACGAAAAAAGAGATGGCAGAGACTTTACTTGAGATGGTGGGTTTAGATAAACGCTATGTTGATTCGTATCCAGGTGAATTGAGCGGGGGACAGAAGCAGCGTGTTTCCATTGCAAGGGCACTCAGTCTTGAACCAGCTCTTCTTGTTTGTGATGAACCTACGGCAAGTCTTGATATGACTACTCAGATTCAAATCCTTGATTTATTAAAGGATGTACAGAGAAAAACGAAGATGATGATTTTATTTATCTCTCATGATAAGTGGGCGGTTGATTACCTGTGTGATCGGGTTGTGATGATGCCCGGTGAGGAGAGCTGGGGTGAGGGGTCTGACCCCTTGACCCAGTTAGAATGGAGCGAAATAAGTGAAAAAGAACATAGTTTTTAGTCAAAGGGAATTTATGGTGCTGGCGATTCCTCTGATTATCTCGGGGATTTCGACGCCAATTTTAGGAGCGGTGGATACTGCTGTGATTGGAAGAATTCCTGATCCAGCGTCGATTGGTGGAGTTGCGATTGGCGCTGTTATTTTTAATACGCTGTACTGGCTTTTAGGGTTTTTGCGAGTCAGTACAAGTGGATTTACTGCACAGGCTGAGGGAGCAAATAATCAAACGGAGGTTCTTCTTTCATTCTTACGTCCGATGGTATTAGCAATTTTATTTGGTTTGATATTTGTTCTCTTTCAAAAGCCAATCCTAGCTGCTGCTTTCCTTTTGCTTGGGGGAGGAGAAGCTGTGCAGAGCTATGCGGCAACCTATTTTTCTATACGAATTTGGAGTGCCCCTTTTATTCTAGCAAGCTATGTCATTATTGGATGGCTCATTGGGTTAGGAAAAGTAAAACTGGCACTCGTTACACAGGTTGTGATGAACGTCATGAATATCGTTTTAGATGTCCTTTTTGTGATGGGCTTTGGAATGGGTGTTGAAGGTGTTGCACTTGCAACTTTAATTGCTGAAATCTCTGGAGTTAGTTTAGGGATGTTGCTTATATATTGGAAGGATAAAGAAAAGTTCTCGAAAGTAGATATGAAATTACTACTTGAGGCGGGAACACTTGTAAAGATGATGAAGGTGAACCGTGACTTATTCCTCCGAACAGTGTGTCTATTGGCGATGACAGGTATTTTTACCTCAATGGGTGCAAGTATGGGGGAAGTGACCTTAGCAGCAAACGCCATTTTACTTCAAATTCAGTATATCATGGCTTACTTTTTTAGCGGATTTGCCAATGCATCAAGTATTGTTGTTGGTAGAGCAATAGGGGGAAAGCAGTATCCGCTTTATCGAAGGGCCTATCTTTTATCTGGTCAATGGGGCTTACTATCAGCGATCCTTTTAGCACTTTTAATCTTTACTTTCGGTGAAACGATTGTGTCCTTTTTCGCTGTGAATGAAGAGGTAAGAGGGATGGCTAACTCCTTGCTAGGCTGGATGCTCCTCTTTCCACTCGTTGGATTTTGGGGACTGCAGCTTGAGGGGATTTTTGCTGGTGCAACAGAAGCGAAGCCTGTCCGAGATTCAATTGTCTTAGCATTGATCATCTTTCTAGCAGTTCTTTGGTTCTTTGTACCTGTGATGCAGAACCACGGAATATGGTTAGCGTTTATTTTGTTTAGCTTCTCAAGATCGTTCTTTTTGTCAGTATTTATCCCAAGGGTTGGCAAGGGAAAGTTTTAAGTGAGGCGACTTTTGGTGCCTATCAGCCCTCTGTTTTTGTCGAACCATCCACATTAATTGGTTATTTTTTCTATAATGATGGTAAAAGCTTATCATAAATTGTAAAATATTTCTTAGATGAGTAAGAATGTACCTTTATATAGATAGGAAGATTGAGATAATGAAGTGTAGCAGATGTAATCAGATGGATAGTCTGGCTCATTTTATGCATGTAGACCGCAACCGGAATTTGTTGACAGAGAGTGAGTTGACAGCGTATCTAATTCTTCATCCAGAGGATCAACATATAAAGTTTAAGAAGATCATTTTGTGTGGAATGTGTTACGAGACATTGAAAAATAAAGAAACGACATCACGAGTGACTACTAAAGCAACTACGACAACCACGGCTGTTAAATCGAAACCCCGCTCTCATTTGAATACCTCTAGTACTCAAAGTATGAATACGAAAACGAAGAAAGCTAAGGTGGAAAATTACTATATCTGTCCGTTTTGTAATACGGCTAACGAACCTTTACGAAATACTTGTAAAGGGTGCGACCGAATTTTGTTTAGTACAGAATATGAAACGAAACGTGTTTCAAGTCGTTCGCTTTCTACCTCCAAATCTCAAAAGCGGTTTAAGGTCATGGAGCTCTTTGTTTTTGTCGGTGTAATCCTTTTAGTAAGTTTTTTAGTTTATAAGGGTGTTACGGGGCGAATAGGTAATGAGGCTGTTTTAAAAAACAGTTCGGTAAGTTCTGTAGTTGAACCGAATATTTTAGCGTCTGAAAAACAAGCTACGTTGATGTTAGCTGATGGTTCCTCTTATACGGGAGATGTTGTAAAAGGTGTGCCCCATGGAAAAGGGAAGATGAAGTGGGCTGATGGAACGACCTATGTCGGGGACTTTATAGATGGGAAAATGACTGGAACAGGGACATACCAATGGAAAACGGGACAGCGTTATACGGGGCAAGTTGTGGACGGAAAACCACATGGAGAAGGAACCTTATATCGAGAAGATGGATCAACTTATTCTGGACAGTGGATAAACGGGGAGATGATGTAGCACTGTAGGTGCCTGTCACTACCCGTTTTTTAGATGAACCCCTACACCACACCAGAGTAGGGGAATAAAAGGTTTAGAGTGCTTGAAAGTACTTGGCGCTGTCGATCATGGCTGTGCAGTCAAGATAGTTGGTATCTTTAAGGTCAATTTCGAAGATGAAGTCTTTTTGGCCAATATAAGGTTTAACCATATTCCAGTTGATTTTTCCTTTTCCTAAAGGTAAGGAATCGTGCTTACGTCCATTTGAGTCCACAAGGTGAAAATAGTGAGCGTATTGATGTAGAGCTTCAAGGTGTTGCTCTAAGGCGATGTTACTTCCACTTAGTGCAATGAAGGAATGACTAATGTCAATGTTTAGAGCAAGGTTCAAAGGGTGAACGATTTCAGACAATAAGTATGGATTTTGAGCGGAGAAAATACCGTTTATTGTATCTTCCCACAGAAATACTTGTTTAGAATAGCTTAGAATTTCTTCTATTCTCTTCCTTGTTTCCTGTCTTTTCATTTTTTCATGGTACCTGCTACTAGCAGATTGCATGTAATGACAGTGAATGACACATTTGATGTTTTCCTGTTTACATATGTCAAAAAGAATTCTACAAGACCAATCATAAAAGTCTCGCATGTGGGGATCAGAGCTAATAATATCGAGATACACACCTTTATGTTTCATTGGATGATGGAGATAGACGCGAGTTCCTGATTTTTGGATCATACGTATGGTTGATATGATTTTGTCAGGATGGTCTAAATCTGATTCTACTAAATGTAGTTCAATGATTTCCGGACGATAGTGGAGTCGATCTTGGAGCTGCTCTTTGTTTAATGCAGCTTTCAGACGAATATTTTCGATAAAAACCACTCCTAAAAAACGAATTATACCTTATTGTTAACGTATCGTATTTGAATAGAGAAGATGCTTGTTTTCAACGATTCTTATTATATTTTTAACATTTTGTTTGGTATAGTGAGAGCAGCTAGTACGTAGGGGAGGATTATATATGCTGAAGGCTAAAGCGACGCCTAATTTTGCTGGAATAACATTAAGTGGAGATCGTGATGATTTCGAGGGAGTATATGAGGCGCTTCATAAGATTGTTGGAGAAGAAGGGGAATATGAACATGTAAGAGGAAGTCGTTTAAGGGTCTTAGGTGTGTGTTATGATATCCGTCATGCGATGATGGGAAACAGAGAAATTGAGCTCGTTGATAACGGAATGGACCCAGATAAAATGAAATGGTTCTCTACAATTACAAGTGAGAAAAATGTATATATGAGTGTGAACCTTTTATGGCCTGAGATTTTATTTGTCATGATGGCGTTAAATGATTTTACAAAATTATATGCTACAAAAGAATCCAAGAAAAGCTACCAGCCTTTTGAGGATTATCGAGTGATATGGGATCAATCTTTGATTCAGGTACGATTATTTCAATCCGTTATTGCAGAGTGCTTAAAGGAAACGGTAACTGACGCTGCTTATAGTCGTACGTTGAAAACGATGAACGGCTCCTATTTTGAAACCTCCCACTATAAAGATCAATACGTGGATATGTTAAATCTTCGTTTCATTGAAATGGACAGTGAAAAGCGAAAGAAGAATATCACGATCATGGCGAAACGATTGGCTGAGAAAGGAACAGAATACCAAACCCTCGAAAGAAAAATCGAACAGGTAGCTGAAAAACACGGATGCTCAGTTGATGAAGTCCGTTTTAGTCAGGAATATCCTGAGGAGATAGATTGGTGATGAGTGCCTGTCACCACCTGGAATTGCTCGACTTATGTCCGAGAGGTGGCTGTTCTCTTCAAGGGAGAGAATAGTGTATGAAGAAAAAACTGCCTCGTTTTTGCATGATGTTTGGAGCGATAATGGGTGTGGTGTTGGATTTGGATTTGTTCAAGTGAACAAGGGAAAGGTTGAGAGAGCTGTAGTCGAGTATTTACTGACTGTGGTAATGGTTGATGATGAGGAAATTCCTTCAGCAGGGCTTTTATAGCAAATTTCCAAGGAGATAGTAAGTGGGTGGGCAGTGTGAAAGGAATGAATGATACGAAGATGTCCTACTATTATCGATCAAATGGGGGAGAATATGTGGAACAAAAGACGCCTCATTCAGTGGGTTAAACGAGAACCTACTGAATGAAGGCGTTATTTTTATAGGGGGGATAAAAGATTATTCTTTTATTTTAATAAACTCCAACATTATCCCAAGCTGTTTTTACGGCATTATACGTAGTGCTTCCGCTACCGTAAAGGTCTGCAGCTGATTGAAGAAGGGCTGCGCGCGCATAGCTAAAGTTACTTGTTGGTGTTAAGTAGACTGTAAGAGCACGGTAGTAGATTTTTTCTGCTTTTGCTTTTCCAATACTATTGATCGTATAGTAGGCTGCTTTGTTTGGAATTCCGCTATTAATGTGAACGCCGCCGTTATCAGAAGTTGTGTTCACGTATTGGTTCATGTGCTCAGGCTGATTATATAGAGTTGGGTTAGATAGGCTTCGTAAGGCATCACCAGATTTATTAGGCGTATACACGTCCTCACCCATTAAGTAATCTTGAGGATCAAGGAAATAGCCGAAAACATCTGAGAATGATTCATTTAAAGCACCAGATTGATTACGGTATTCAAGGCCTGCTGAACGTTCTGTGACAGCATGTGTTAATTCATGCGCGATAATATCTAGCGCACCTGATAATGGACCAAATGTAACGCCATCACCATCACCGTAAACCATTTGCGATCCGTTCCAGAACGCATTGTTGTAGTTACTTCCATAGTGTACAGTCGAGCGAATTGTAGCGCCATTGTTGTCAAAGCTATTACGGTTATGTGTGTTTTTGAAGTAGTCGTACACTTGTCCAGCGTAATAATGAGCGTCTACTTCTGCACCTTGTGAGGTAGCAGTCCAAGCATTGTTGCTATCAGTTGAGTAAGAACCAGGATAAGTTGAACGGTTTTGTGCCGTAAAGGTTTCGATGACCCCATTCATCGGCTTTGTCACGTCATAAAGGTAATAGGTGCCACCTGAAGAGTACGTATTTAATGTTTTCGTATCTCCAAGTACCCCTTTTCCTGATCCGGTTGTTGCTGCATCATTAACAGCATTGTAAGAATCGATGATTGATCCATCTTGTGCATTGACGAAGACTTGCCAGTTTGCACCGTATGGTTCAATAAATTGCAGCTGCACTTTGTAGGCAAGAGTATAAACACCATTTTCTTCATGAATCACAAGGTCTTTTTTAACGGATGTGTTTTGAACGCTATCCTTTGCAACGATCGGTTGTTGCTCCTTTGAGTTGGTGCGTGTTTCTTCTTCTGATACATCAATGTGTTTCCAAGATAGATCAACTGCTTTTTGTTCAGAAATTTTAGCACTCGTCGACTTTACCTTAGCGGAAGCATCTGAATAGAGTGTTCCCGCTGTAGTTGTCACTTCATTGTTTTCATCTGTATGGACAGTGAAAATCGCTCCTTCAACTGGGACATTTTTGACTACTTGTGCAAACGTATAGTGTGTCATTCCAAGCTCATCCGTTGTTTTTTCGAGTAACTTCAACTCTTTCGCAGAATCAATTTTAAATAGTTCTTTATTTTCCTTTAAAAATGCTTTTACTTCCTTTTCTGTTTTGATTTTGGTTTTTGAGAGTTTACCTGATAAAAAGGATGGTACTTGCTGCTCTTTTTCAACTAGTTTTTGTTCTAGCTGCATACTGTCCATGATCTTTTCCGATGGGGTTTGGGCAAAAGAAGAGGTTGGTAATAATGTGCTGAATGCTAAAGAGGTACCAAGTGCAAGTGTTGCTAGTTTTTTTGAATTTGACATGTTTTAATCCCCTTTTTACTAGATTTTAGAACTAGCTAATTCTACTAACCACGTGTTAATCATAGTTTAATAGAGTGGTTATTTTCCGGCAAAGTCGGTTTGGAGGCTTGTTTTATGCTGGCTTGTTACTAGAGTAGATTAAAGCTAGAGAGGCTTGCTAGTTTAGATAAATATATAATTTTCCGCATAATTCGTGTGCAATATGAACTAGAGAGTTCGAACTATAGAAGATGTAATAAAAGATGTGGTAATGTGGAAATAACTATTTGAAAATTTCGAAAGATAAAAGGGGGAGCTTGGTGATGTATGAACCTGTTGAAATTGGTCATGTGATTAAGGGGCTTCGAAAGTCAATGAATCTTAGCCAGCAGCAGTTAGCAGAGGGTATTTGCACGCAAGCTCAAATAAGTAAAATTGAGAATTCAAATGAAATTCCCTCCTCGCTTATTTTGTACAAGCTATCTAGAAAGCTTGGCGTTGACATGAATTACTTTTTTGAAATAGCTGAAACACCAAGGCTCGATTATGTGCGAGATGTATATAAGATGATTCGTTTTTATATTCGGGAACGTGATTATGAATCCGTGTCTACGATTGTTAAGCAGGAAAAAAAGAATCCGCTTTTTCAAACTGTGGAGCACAAGCAATTTTTGCTATGGCATGAAGGGGTGTGCGAGTTCTATTTATATGGAAACAAGCAGCTCAGTATGGCGAAAATTAACGAGGCATTGTTTATGACTTATAAAGATGATCGTTCTTCAATGAAGGAAAGAGAGATTGAGATAGGAAATAGCTTGGCGATTTTGTATAAGGAACGAGAGAAGTATGAGCAGGCTTTGGGGCTGTATACTAAATTGTTGCAAAGTATAAAGAATTTAGATGGATTAAAGGATGAATCGATTCAATTGCGAATCTATTATGGAATTGCAAAGGCCTATACAGATATTAGGGAGTATCAGAAGTCATTGTATTTTGTTAATAAAGGGATTCAGATTGCGATGAAGCTTGAAACGATGTACTTATTAGGAGAGTTATATTTCCAATGTGGGTCAAATCATTATCGGTTGGGCGACGTGGTAAATGGAGATAAGTATGTGAGAAAGAGCCGTACACTATTTGAGCTCCAAGGAAAAGTAGAAATGGTGAATGTAGTGGATGAATTGAAGAGAGAGCTTGAGGAACAACGCCTATTTAAGAAGAGTATGTAATGTTACATGTCTGACCGGTGGAATTTGATTAATGATGAAAGTGAAATTATGCACAAACTTTGCCAGTTATTGTCGGGAATATTCCAATTATTATATTTTAGTAGGAAAATAGTAAAAAAGAAGAGGATGTGTAGATTTTAATAAGTACAGTCATTCGAGAAGCCTTCTACAAGGAGAAAAGTATTTCGTTATACTAAATCTATAGCAAAATTCTATTATCAAAAGGAGGCCATACCCATGAAAAAAACAATCCTAAACGGTATTTTAGCCATTGCCCTTATCCTATCTACAGTATCTTTCCTACAAGCTGCTCCAGTTGAAGTTGCTGCCCCACTATTTGGAGACTTACCTGATCAGCATTAATAATGGTGGGTGGTGACTTTATTGGTGCCTGTCACCGCCCGAACATTGTCGAATGTAAAAACAGCCAGCCTCGCAAATTGATGAGGCTGGCTGTTTTTTTGCTTTTAACTTAATATGAGTTTGATAGAACGGGTTGACGTTTGTTCATACTACTTGCTTGGTCAAAAAATGTATATTTCTTTTCTATATAAATTTGGTGCCAGATCATAAAGATAAGAACTGTCCAAATTTTACGGCTGTAGTCAGCTTTGTCGTTACAATGGTCTTTTAGAAGATTAAGGACAACATCTTTATTCAGTAAATAATCTGTTTCACTTTCGTTGATGATGTTTAGTGCCCAATCATGCATTTCGTTTTTTAACCAGTGTCTGATTGGTACAGGAAATCCTAATTTTTTCCGAGTTAATACGTGATCAGGGACAATACCTTCTGCTGCTTTTCGCAGAATATATTTTGTCGTATTATGTGCAGTTTTGTGTTGGGTGCTAATTTTAGAAGCAATCTTAAAGACTTCTTTATCTAAGAAAGGAACGCGTAATTCGAGTGAATTAGCCATTGTCATTTTGTCTGCTTTTAATAGAATATCGCCTCTTAACCACGTATGAATATCAATGTATTGCATACGCTCTACCGGGGCGTAGCTACCTGTTTTTTCATAGAATGGATTGGTGATATCCAAGTGATGCAGGTCTGGCTTGTACCACTTGTAAAGAGCTTCTTTCTCACTTTCGCTAAACATCTTAGCATTCCCAATATACCGTTTTTCCATTGGCGTACATCCACGTTCAATGAAGCTTTTCCCTTTAACTCCCTCTGGTACTACTGCTGCTACTTTATGTAGTAGATTTTTGAGGGAACGTGGAATTTTGTTAAAGACGGCTAGATCCTCTGGCTCGCGATATATGTTATAGCCACCAAATAATTCGTCTGCACCTTCACCGGATAAAACAACTGTTACATGCTTTCTTGCCTCGCGCGCTACAAAATATAATGGAATAGCAGCAGGATCTGCAAGTGGATCATCTAAGTGCCAAACAATTTTAGGCAGCTCCTTCATATATTCTTCAGGAGAGATTAAGTAGCTAATGTTTTCTAGATTGAGCTTATCGGCAGTTTCCTTTGCTACATCAATTTCACTAAATCCATTTTGTTCAAAGCCTACAGAAAATGTCTTAATTTGTGGATTGATCTGTTTTGCTAGAGAAACGACCAATGAAGAATCTATTCCGCCTGATAAGAAGGAGCCAACAGGGACATCGCTTCTCATATGGACCTTTACAGAATCAATTAATACTTCACGAATTTCTTTTACTAGTTGATCTTCTGTAGTTGTGACAGGTTGAAAGGATGCCTGCCAATATTTATTAATTTTCATGCTTTCTCCCGGTTTTTTCGTAAAATAATGACCAGGTAAAAGTTTATGAATTCCATCTGACATGGTTAGTGGTTCAGGTACGTATTGATAGGTTAAATAGTGCTGTAGGGCTTCAGAATTGATCATGTCATTTTTCATAGCTAATGTAATGCTCTTCTTTTCTGAAGCAAAGTATGTTCGTTCCTTGTCTTGCTTATAAAAGAAAGGCTTGATCCCAAAATGATCGCGGGCACCAAATAATTGTTCTTCTTGCTTGTCCCAAATGAGAAATGCAAACATGCCGCGGAGTTTTTCAGGTGTTTTTTCCTTGTATTCGCTATACATAGCAAGTATTACTTCTGTATCAGAATGTGTTTGGAATGTATAACCTTGGTGAGTCAACTCATTACGTAGTTCAATGTGATTATAAATTTCACCGTTAAAAATAATCCAATAACGGGAATTCTCATAGGAAAGGGGCTGATGTCCGCTCTCAATATCAATAATGCTTAACCGTCGGAAACCAAAGCTTATGTGTGCATCATAAAAAAAACCCGAATCATCGGGACCTCTATGATGGATAATTGTATTCATATCCTCAAACTGTTGTGTAAATTCATGTGACTTATTCCCGTTCATCTCGTGCATACATCCAATAAACCCGCACATGAATGTCACCTCCCTGTAATCGATTTACTACCATTGTACTAATCGTAACACAAGACAATAAATTACATAATACCCAGGGGAGTTCCAAATTTGATGAATTTTGTTTTTTTTTGGTGCATTTTTGGTGCCAGTCACCACCTGGAAATTGTCGAAAGAAAGCTATTGCAGAGAGGAGTTTCGACAAAAAGCGGGAAGTGACATGTTGATCATTCTACACAGCTTTCTTCTCGATATAAACGAATCCACTGATGAAGAAGAGCAGGAATCCCCCTAGTATTGCATAGATGATGGATTCAAAGGAGATGAAGAAGCCTCCCCAAGGACCGTCGTCTTTTGGTATCATCGTTAGGAAAGGTTGCACCCATGGATAGTAAGGGGCGTAGGTTTCTGAGTTTGCAACCATGATGTTTGGAAGTGTTAAGACAACGTTTAGGGCAAGTGGTGCTGCAAAGCTCGACCATGCCATAGATATGAGTAGTAGAAGCGCCGTTAACGGTAGAGTTGCTATCCACCCACCTACAATACTTTTCCATATTATCAAAAATGGAATGCTATCTGAATATCCCTTTATCACCCCAACTAATAGCCATCCAGAGGTGAAAACTAATTGATTAAGGGCAATGAGCAACATAACTAGGAAGAACTTGGATAGATATACATGGCGACGTTTCACAGGTAAACTTAGTAACTGCTTCCATCCCCCATTTTTATGTTCAAATCGGCATATAAAGCTTGTGAAAACACCGATGAGTAACGGTAAGAATAACAAAGTATGCATCGGGGTCATAATGAGTAAAGTCATAGTCCAAGCGTTCACCCCTGGCTCGATGGGTGGGTTTGCTGCTAATGCGATGGCACTTGCTAAAAATGGACTAATAAAAAGCAGTAGCCAAATTTTAGTTTTTCGTAATTTAATGATCTCAGAAGAAACTAAGCTCCAAAACATTTATTTCACATCCCTTTTTTCAAAATCAAACATGCCTGCAAGTAGGATGAATACACCTACTAGTAGTCCAATGCTTGCGTACCAAAACGGTTCTTGGTCTCCATAAAGCAGCGGCCACTTCCACAATACCCAATCAGGTGCATAGTAGGTGAACATTGAAAATACTGCACCACATATACCAATTGTTAAAGAGGTCGCCTGATTATCAAACGTCACCGATAACCATAGTTGAAGAGCGACTATAGGCATCCCGGCAAACAGGGGAAAGTAGCTATTTTTAACAATTTCCCAAAATGGAATTGGCTCGTATTCTACGAATCCGAGCCCTACTCCTAGTGATATTGTTCCTAAGAAAAGGAAGCTGCAAGAGATTAAGAGCATAAGCGTTATAACGAAAAATTTTGATGAAAACACAATTCTTCGCTTAACAGGTAAACTTAAAAGCTGCTTCCATGCACTTTGGTGATGCTCGATTGATGCAATTTGCGAGGCTAAAATCGTCATTCCAAGTAGAAGGGCAGGAGGGACAAACATGTTAATATTTAATAATAAGTCCAGCCAAACGTGCTTACTTCCTTCTATTAAATAGTCATAACGTAATCCATAGTTCACCATCTGTAAGGAAAGGACACCAAATGGGCCAAGAAACACGAGAAACCAAAACCATTTACGCTTTACTTTTAGGAGGTCAGCTTGAAAAACCGCTAGCATTTTTTAGTCCTCCCTCACTTGTTAAGTCTAAGAATATATCTTCTAGTGATTTTCGCTTTTCTTCGACTCGGTAAACACTCTGGCCACCGTTGATCAAGGTTTCAACCATTTTAGCGACTTGAACATCTGTTGTCTCGTTTGTAAGTAGGTATTCTTCACTCATTTGAGTTACTATCCCTTTTGATAAAAGAAGAGTCTTAGCTTTTTCTGGTTGGTCCACTTTTATTGATATTTCTGCCTTTGCTTTGTTTCGAAGGTTATCTATCGAATCCTGAAAAATCATCGTGCCATTTGTGATAATGCCAACCTCTGTCGCCATTTGGTCAATTTCACTTAATAGGTGACTTGAGATCAAGATCGTGACCCCATACTTTTGGGGCATACTTTTAATTAAATCACGAATTTCATGAATCCCCGAAGGATCAAGTCCATTTGTGGGTTCATCTAAAATAAGAAGCTCTGGGTTACCAAGTAAGGCAGAAGCAATTCCCAGTCGCTGTTTCATTCCTAAAGAATAGCCTTTTACGGCTCTATTAGCATCCTTCGTGAGTCTGACAATACTCAAAACTTCATCAATTCTGCTTTTAGGAACTTTTAAGATTTTTCTGAGAGCCTCTAAATTTTCTCGCGCTGTTAAATGACCATAATAGGAGGGGGATTCCACTAGAGATCCGATCTTTTTGAGCGCTTGTAAGTGGCTTGATTTTACTCTTTCTCCGAACAATTCCATGTAACCATCAGTGGGCTTTGTTAACCCGAGTAACATACGAATGGTTGTCGTTTTACCAGCACCATTTGGGCCAAGGAACCCGTATATTTCCCCATGATTAATTTTAAGATTTACTCCATTAACCACTGTTCTCCCTTTAAAACGTTTAGTCAAATTAGTCGTTTGAATAATTTCCTTCATTTTCCTCACCTCAGCATCTATCATACCTAGATCAATTTAAAAGGAAGTGGTGGTTTTGTTTAAAATTTGTTTAAAAAGGGGGAGGAGGTGCCAGTCCCCCGGCGCTTTAAAGGTTTAAAGAAAAAGAGGAGGTGCCAGTCCCCCACTCCTTTAAAGAATTAAAGCGATTGTGGAGCTTTCTGTTGGAAGTGAGATGGATGGATTGGGGTGGTTTTGAGTGTATTGGATGGGGATAGGTAAACGCAGAGTGATGGTTTTTTTACTTAGCTCCACTTAATCTTAACCTCTCTCTGCGTTGTATATAGTGTATAGTTTACTCATTAGTGAAATGAGCACTACTCTATTTTATGTTCGTCGTTATCGTTACTTTTGTTCCTATTTCATTTTTTTCAATTGACCATTCTAGTTGCATTTCCTGGATCATAAGGTCGACAATCGTTAATCCGATACCTGCTCCTTGGTTATTACTTTTAGAGGTGTACCCTTTGCCTTTGTCTTGAATAGTGACCGTATGGTGGTTTTCAATCGCAATTTGTACATATTTTCCTTCAGAGGCGTGTCTTATAACGTTCTGTAGGAGATTATCAAGAATACGTTCAAGCCAAAGTGGGTCAACATTCCACTCTACAAAATTCGGATTCGTGACGAGATCAATTTCAACCTGCTGTTTTTCAAATAGCGGATACCATTGAGCAACTATTTTTCGAACGAAGCGGTTTAATTCTATCTTGACTGGATGATAAGGATATTTTTTTGCTGACAATAACGTATAAGAAAGCAGGTTATCAATGAGTGTGCTGACGTAATCAATTTTGTAGTTGATCGCCTCAAGTGCCTCGTTCCCTTTTTTAGATTTTACTTCATCTTTAATATGAGTTAATTGGGCTCTAATCGTTGTTAAAGGTGTGCGTAAGTCATGTGATAGATTCGCAATTAAATCTTTTCGGAGGATTTCTTGCTCTTGTTCGCGTTGATTACTCAGTTTAAGTTCGTGAATCATTTGATTAAAGCTTTCTTCAAGCTGTCCGATTTCATCGTCTCTAGTAATTGTGATTGATTTAGGTATGTTCTGATTATCTTTCATTTGCATAGCATTTGATAGTCGAAGAAGTCTCTTATGAATACTTCTAAAAAAGAGCCATGAAAGGATGACAAAGAAAACTAAGATGAGTGCAATAACGACCAATGTTATCGTGCCATAATGGTTACTTAATCTTTGAATAGGTGGATCAAGTAGCTGTCGGTCAACTTTTATCACCATAAAACCGTTTGTTGAATCTTCATTGAAAAAAGCAACAACCGTGTAAGGGTCTGAATCAATTGATTCTTTCATAAATTGAACAGTGTAGGAGGAGGTCCACTTTTGAGGAAGTGATCCATTGTATCCGAAGTTGTCCCTCGTTACACCGAATTTATCGACCCAAAAAATTTGCGAGTCAGTGTATTTATTATGGAGTTCTTGAAGTCTAGTTTTCACTTCATTCTCATTTTCTTCTGAAAGCGTAGTAGCCTCCTTATGCCACTCTTCCTCAAGTTCTTTATAGCTAGTATACGGGTGGTTTTTCGTTGTCCCTTCAATATAAGTGGCAGGAACATACACCACCAATGAAATAATTGGAATCGATATGGGGATGATTGCCATGGCAAGAAAGACAATGAGTAAGTATTTAACTTGTAAGGATTTGAACCATTTCATGCTTTCACCCTTTAACTCTATAGCCAATTCCACGAATTGTTTCAATGATTTCTGGCTCAGAAGGATTTTTTTCAAGCTTTTCTCTTAGGAATCGAATGTGAACCATTAGCGTTTTGTCACCTTCAATGTATGGCTCGTTCCAGACCCCTTCGTATAGCTGCTCTTTCGTTAGAATTTGGTTAAGGTGTCTAATAAAGAAATTGAAAATCTGATGCTGCTTGCCTGTTAGAATGATTTCTTCGCCAGTTTGTGTGTTTGTAATTTGGTGCGTGTTCTCATGATATTCTATGTGTTTTAGCTGTCTTTTTGAGTTTGTCGCTTCGTGGTTGCCTTGGCGTCTTAGAAGGATTTCTACCCGTTTTACTAATTCCTCTGAATGAAACGGTTTTGTCATATAATCATCAGCAAAATCTAAGCCTTCTAGTTTATCTTCAATAGAAGATCGTGCCGAAAGCATGATAATAGGTAAATCAGGGCGTGCCCGTTTGATGCGTCTTCCTAGAGAAAAACCATCCAGTCCAGGTAGCATCACATCTAAAATCACCACACCGAATGCACCGAAATCAGTAGGTAACTCCAACCCACTCTCCAACCATAACACCTTAAATCCTTTGGCCTCCAACTCATTCTTTACCCACTGGCCAATTTCCTTTTCGTCTTCAATGTAGAGAATGTTGTTTGTTTTTGTACTCATTTTTATGCCTGTCACCACCTGGAAATTGTCGAATTAGGCCACCGATTTTCAAAAACAATCTTTCTGCTAAAAAAGGGGCTATAGTTGATTGTAATATAAAGATACTATATTTTTCCAATGTTATTTTGCAAGAGGAAATCACATGAACTTCGTACAGATACATAAGGTAATTCCGAATGAGTTTTTAAACTATTGGAATGGAAAAGGAGCTATTCCTCAGCCAGTGAGGGATAGCTCCTTATATTTTCATTACCTTCAAGCAGATAAGGATAGAATCAGTATTTAGGACTTTTTATTGACAGAAGACAGGCACCGCTATCGGTACCCATCTCACTCCACAATCTTATCTGATATCCACCCAACCTTTCCTTGGTTGGTTTCGACTTTGAGCCAGGTGATCCCGCGATCGTCGGTTTGTTGTTCATTTAGGTAGGTGACGGATTCATCCTGCTTAATTGAAGAGATGATTTTCCCGTTAAGAGAGGGCTCTGATCGGATGTTGCCACCTTCTGCTTTATAGGTTTCAGATAGTGTTAGCTTTTTTTTCGTTAATTTAGAAGAGGCCTCATCCACTTTATAGGTAATAGTTGCTTGTAGCTTAGTAAGGTCATAGCCTAATTGTTTTTCAACCTTTTCCTGCGTTATCCATGTTTCAAAGTTTTGCCACGATTGTGAATACGAGGTTGTAGGGTTATTAAGTATAGCTAATGGTAGCAATACGGCCAATACGAGCGCTGCAAGACGAAATACTTTTTTAAAGCGAGCTTTATTTCTTGTCCGCTTTTGTGTTCGTACCTCAAGCTTTTCAAAGCCTTTTATCAAGGCTGCACACACATCTTCGCTTGTTTCTATCCAGGTGGGAATACTGTAATCATGGTTGCTTCGGCGTTTTTCTAACTGCTTATGGAATAAAACCATAAGTGGGTATGATAAATACTCTACAGCTTTTTTAAAGAAAATACTTCCCCAGTGTATAAGAAGGGGGGTAAGTCTTACCACAATCGGACGGGCTAAAATAATCCCGATATACGTTACAATTGCGATGCGAAGCCAGATGGGAAGAAAAGCGAGCGGTACCCATAGCCAAAATACTTGATTAAATATGGTTTCCACTTTTATTGATCTCCTTTTGTCGTCTGATAGACGCTGTCTTCCTCGTCACTAGATTTGTTCGAATGATAGCGACTTCCTAGTCTGCTGCTTTCACTTGAAGAACGTCCAAACTGTTCATATGGAAAGTAAGCCTGGATCTTTTCTACTTGCTTCTCCACATCCATTTTGTCAGCTGTTGGATCAGCGAGTAACATCCTTACTTGATCTTTGATGTCCGCTCTGAATTTCTCTTCTAGCGCAAGGCGATTCTGCACAATTTCAAGGGCTGGTTTGTTATCCTCAGCTAACATAAGTGCTTTTAACAGGTGACCGGACTCAATTTCTGTCTGGATTTTTTCTGCTAATGCAAGAGCTCGACGTTGCTTGATTTCTATTTCGTGCTCAGCAAGCTCACCATCTTTATCAATTTGCCAATAGCTACGGTCATGCTCTTGGTCGCTGCGGCTTTGTTTCACAAGGACATTAATATCTGCGACAACAATGCCCACTTGCTTCAAACCTGTAACCATCGAAGAATGCTCATGTAAATCTTCAATATGCTTTTTCACACGCTTTGCATCTGAAATGGGGTAATCCGTTGTGATTTCTTCTAACCAGTATGGAAGCTTCTTTTTGATGTACGTCACAATCTCCCCAGCGTCTTGTTGAACAAGTGAAATGGGATCGACAACTTTATAGTCAATGGAAACATCGATTAAAAAGCTTCTGCCACGGTCAAGTGAAGGATATTCATTTTCATCATGAAAATTCTGTGTACCCATATTAACGATGTACATTTTTGTATATTTACCTGCACGTAAATCACTACGCGTAAGGCGGTCTCCATTTTTGACCACTTGAAAATTATTTTGTGCATTCACGTAAACGAATGCTTGATTCATAGATGAAGCAGGTGGTTTTTCAAAAAAATTAAATTTAACTGGATGTACTTCAATTAAATTCATGGTTATTTCCTTCCTTTCAGGGTCAGCTTCTCTACAAGGGAAGACCAGTAAATAGTTGACGCTGTTAATGAATACTATAGGTTATCAAGTTCAGCAAGTAGAGCACCAGAGAGGCTAGTTTCATAGAACAGCGTAAGAACAAGGTGTTTTCTGTGATTGTACATAGCCATAAAGTTCGTGGTTTACATGATGAGAGTGTTTTTTAGTGCTTGTAGTTGCTTGGTCTCAATCATTTCACGTTTTTATATAAGTCAAACTTTTAATATAATGCGTTTGTTAATAGCTATGATCCGGTTAAATAAATAAACTATATTGATGTTATCTCAACATACAAAGGTGCATGAGGTTTTGTCCTAAAATATGCCTGTAGTACTGTGTTTATGAATAATAACGGACTAGTTAGGTAATCCAAAATTATAACCTTAATTAAAATCTCTTTTTCTTATTCATCATATACTCAACCCTCACTGTAAACAAGCCTTTGAATGGAGGAATTTTGACTCTGTGACAGGTGGCGATGGGGATGGTGTGAGGATGGTGCCCGAGGATGGTGCCTGGCCCCCATTACGGTAGTGCGTTCCATTGATATAGTGTATGAGGATGGTGCCTGGCCCCCATTACGGTAATGCGTTCCACTGATATAGTGTTTTAGGTGCATGTTATGTGTTGGTACCAATGGATTAGAAGTTTCCAAATTAATCTAGACGGGAATAATTTATAATCCTTTCGTCACAGAGATCACTATAACCCCGCAAGAATCTCTTTAGCTCCGCAGAATACACGCAATTCGACAAATTCCGGGTGGTGACAGGCAGTAAAAATGGTTACAATAGAACTACAACATGTGTAGGCAAGGAGGTGTTTGGTTGTGAGTAGAGGATGGAAAGTGTTGGGGTTTGTTGGATTTGTTGTGGTGTTTGAGATCTTGACGAATGTGTTGATTTTCTTGAATCCGCAGCAGTCGGAAGACTTTCAGTTTGCTCATTTTTTAATAAATGCAGTGACGCTTGTGATGTTAATTTCGTTGCTTTTCACCACACAAAAGAAGTCGAAAGAGCTAGAGCAGTCGACACAGAAGCTTAATAGTATCTTTGATTCATTAGATGTTGCGATTTGGTCGCATGATATAAAGGCAAATGTGCTTATTATTACTCCAGGAATTGAGAAATTATATGGTTATCCTTTACAGCAGTTTTACGATGATCACCTTTTATGGAAGAAGGTTATACACCCTGATGATGCTCATGTACTGAAAGAGCGTGAAGAGTTATTAAAAGAGGAAAAGTCTGTCACGAGTGTTTATAGAATTATCCGACCTGATGGGGATGTTAGGTGGATTCAGGATAGTGGAATACCTACCCATGATGAAAAAGGGGAATTTATTGACTTTACAAGTGTTTTATTTGATATAACGGAGCAAAAAGAAGGAGAAGAGCGGTATAAAGGACTCGTTGAGATGTCTCCTGATTTTATAGCAGTGATTAGAGACTGGAAACTAATATTTATTAATGAAGCCGGTGCGAAAATTCTCGGAGCTGAACGACCTCCTGATTTAATAGGAAAACCAGTTATGCAATTCGTACCATCTGACGAGGCTAAAAAAATTTACGATACCTTACAGGAAATGGATCAGGGGCAGCTTGCCCAAAAAAGATTCGATTTACAAATTAATACATACCAACAAAAGAAATTTGATTTAGAAATGTCGATTATGACAGTTCTTTATGAAGGAAAAATGGCTCGATTAGTTGTTGGTCGTGATATTACAGAGCGTAAGAAAGCAGAAGAGATCATTCATCAAATGGCATATTACGATTCATTAACCGGACTCCCGAATCGCAATATGTTTAAAGATCAGTTAAACAATCGTTTGCTTAATCCGATTAATAAGGAAGATAAAGTAGCCGTATTGTTTTTGGATTTGGATCGATTTAAAGTCATTAACGATACCAAGGGGCATACGACGGGTGATCTTATTTTACGTAAGGTGGCTATTCGGTTATCTGATGCGGTGAAGGATGAGGGAATTGTCTCAAGACAAGGGGGAGACGAATTTTTAATCCTTTTAACAGATACAACAAACGAAAAAATTGAAAACGTCGCGAAATCGATTATTAATAGCCTTTCTCAGCCACTACTACTTCAAAATGAAGAATTCTTTGTAACGACAAGTATCGGGATAAGTCTTTATCCTGAGGATGGCGATGATCAAGAAACGCTGATTAAAAATGCAGATACTGCGATGTATTTAGCGAAGGAACGCGGGAAAAATAATTATCAATATTATAACCATAGCTTAAACCAGCTTTCTACGAGAAAAATGGAGTTAGAGGTTGAGCTAAGAAGAGCCATTGAAAAAAACCAGTTGTTTGTTCATTATCAGCCTCAAGTGGAGTTAGAGTCCGAAGAAATAGTGGCGCTTGAAGCATTACTACGTTGGGAGCATCCTGAATATGGCTTAGTGTCCCCGGCAGAATTTATCCCACTTGCTGAAGAAACTGGCTTGATTGTCCCAATCGGAACTTGGGTGCTGCGTCATGTATGTGAACAGCTCCAAATATGGAAACAGAAGGGGATATCTATTCGAGTTGCAGTTAATATATCCGTAAGGCAAATGCAAGAAAGCACCTTTTCATCGTGTGTAAGAGAGGCGATTGAAGAGTATGGAATAGATGCAACGTCTTTAGAACTTGAAATAACAGAGAGCATTATGCAAAATATTGAAAATTCCTCAGCTGTTTTAGCAGAATTGAAAGAACTTGGCGTCACTATATCGATCGATGATTTTGGAAAAGGGTATTCATCATTAAGTTATCTAAAACATTTACCAATAGATAAAATCAAAATTGATAAAACCTTTGTAGACGATATTTGTGATCACACGAATAACGGGTCTATTGCAAAAGCCATTATTGATATGGGGCATAATATGAACTTTACTGTGATCGCAGAAGGAATTGAAACAATCGAACAAGTCAGCTTTCTTAAGCAACACAACTGTAAATACGGACAAGGCTTCCACTATAGCAAACCACTACCAAAAGAAGAGGTTCAGAAGATATTATAAAAAAAGGTGAAAAAAGGTGCCAGTCCCCCAGTGCGTTAAAGCGCTGGGGGACTGGCACCTTTATCCTTAGTTTCGGCGAATTTCGGGAAGTGACAGACACCATCCAACGATTGCACCACATACCGCAGGTACAAGCCAGCCGATGCCAATACTAAACAGCGGGATATAGGTAAAGAAGCTAGTAAGATTTTCAGTCAACAGGTTTGCTGCTTTTAGACCATCTGCTAGACTGATGATGGCCGTTACACCGAGGCTCCATTTGTAAACCTTCGATGTAATCCCAATCCCATAATCCACAAAAGACAAGAGAATTAAAACAATAGCTAACGGATAAATAGCGAATAACAATGGTACAGAAACGGAGATTAGCTGTGTTAAGCCAAAGTTCGCCACCGCTGTACTAAATAGAGATAAAATAAGAATAACTACTTTATAATCTAGCCATGGAATCACTTTCGCTAAATAGTTTCCGCAAGCAGAGACTAAGCCGACACTTGTTGTCAAGCAAGCAAATGTAATCGCTAATCCAAGGACGACTCTACCTAAAGAACCAAATAACAAGCTCGCTGATCCTGATAAAATCGCGCCACCATTATCAAGATGACCAAGGCTTGTGACACTAGTCCCACCAACATATGCAAGCGAAACATAAACAAAGGCTAGGCCGGCAGCGGCAATTAAGCCAGCTTGTATACAGATTTTCGCCACGTCCATCTTCGCAGTTACTCCACGATCTTTAATCGTAGTAATAATGACAATTCCAAACACTAAGGCACCAAGTGCATCAAGTGTTAAATACCCTTCTAAGAAACCTTTGAAAAAAGCTCCATCAACATAATCACCTTGTGCTGGCTGAAGCTCTCCCATTGGGGTAGAAAATGCCTTCACAGTTAAGGTAACTAATATAAGTAATAATGCAGGTGTTAGCACCTTTCCAATACGATCAACTAACTTCGTTGGATTTAACGCAAGCCAATAGGTTACAGCGAAAAAGAGTAAACTATAAAGAAATAACGTTCCTTGCGATGCAAGTAAGCTTTCTGGTAAAAAAGGAGTTACTCCTATTTCGTACGCAACTGTAGCCGTCCGAGGAATTCCAAAGAAAGGTCCAATGGTTAAATACAAAATAATCGGAAAAATCAGACCGAACGTAGGGTTAACTCTATTACTTATAGATTGAATATCATTACCAGACAATGCAATGGCTACAATGCCTAAAAAGGGTAGACCAACGCCTGTTATTAAAAAACCTAATGTTGCAAGCCAAACATGCTCTCCTGCTTGTTGTCCCATTGCAGGTGGGAAAATCATATTCCCGGCACCTAAAAATAATGCAAATAACATTAAACCGATAATCCATGTTTCTTTACCGGATAACTTTTTAACCATAATTTCCTCCTGAACAAAATGTTATATCACTATTAATACACAATTCGATATTTTTTGACACGAAATTCAGTTTAGCACATTTAAATCTAAAGTTGATAGAAAAAAATAAATTTTTAAAAACTAAATTTAACCAATATCTAAATATTTTCTATTTTAGGATAATTATAGGATTTTTAATTATTATCTAAATTATTTTAATAATCTTATTTTTCTGTTTCCTCTAGTATTATCTTGTCCACCTTGCTATAATTCAGCCTTATATAAAGGAGGCAATTTCAATTGTTTAAGAAAAATGAACTTATTTTTATTAGCTTTATGCTGTTTTCCATGTTTTTTGGTGCAGGAAATCTTATTTTTCCGGCATTTTTAGGTAGGTCAGCTGGCGAGGATGTCTGGATCTCCCTGGCAGGCTTCATTTTAACTGCTGTAGGCTTACCGATTCTTGGTGTTATGGCGGTAGCAAAAGCGGGAAGCTTACATACATTAGCAACGCGTGTACATCCTACATTTGCTTTTTTATTTCCATTATTTATTTATGTGTCGATAGGACCTGGATTAGCTATACCACGTGCGGGATCGATTTCATATGAAATGGGTCTTAAACCATTTTTAACAGAATCACTGGCGGATCAATCATGGATGTTGTTTCTTTACACGATTATCTTTTTCAGTATTACCCTTTGGTTAAGCTTACAACCGTCAAAGCTGGTTGATCGTTTTGGGAAATTACTTACACCCATTTTACTTATTATGATAACGATTATCTTTATAAAAGCGGTGATAACACCGATTGGAAGCTTTGGACAAGCAACAGGATCTTATGAAGAGATTCCATTTTTTCAAGGATTTTTAGATGGGTATTTAACAATGGATGCGTTAGCTGCCCTTGTTTTTGGAATAGTTGTGGCAAATACAATTCGTTCAAAAGGTGTGGATCAGCCAAAACTCCTTTCACGTTATATGAGCTATGCAGGTATTGGTGCAGGTGCTCTATTAGCAACCATTTATGGGGTTTTAGCCTATTTAGGAGCTTCAAGTAGTTCAGTTGGAGAGGCTGAAAATGGTGCACAGGTGTTAACACTTGTGATGAATGAGCTATTTGGTCCAGCAGGAATTCTGATGCTTGGTTTATTATTTACGTTGGCTTGTTTATGTGTATGTATTGGTCTAATCATTGCTTGTAGCCAGTACTTCACAGGTATTTTCCCAAAGCTTTCTTATAAACAATGGGCGGTGACGTTAGCTGCATTAAGCTTACTTGTCGCAAATTTAGGGTTAACACAAATTCTGTCCATCTCTGTCCCAATTTTAGGCGCGGTGTATCCTATAGCCGTAGTTTTGATTACGCTTGGTTTGTTATCAGCGAAAATAAGTCATAGTGTTTATTTCCTTACGATTCTATTTACTGCCTTGTTTAGTGTAGCAGAAACAGTGAATCATACGTTCTTACAGAATCTACTAGATCCAGTTTTAAGTGTTATGCCGCTTTACGGTGAAGGTGTTGGATGGATTGTTCCAGCTGTGATCGGTGCAATTGTAGGTCTTATTGTGGGTCATTTAAATGGGGGAAAGGATATAGACGAACCTGTGAAAATAGCGGGATAGCTAGTGAAGTGAGGGTGAGACTCCCTTGCTTTTTTTGCGTTTGAAAAAAGAAGAGGATTTCTGTCATTCTAGTGCCTTGGTTAGGTAGACATCATGTTTAAGCAGAGCTGTCGTGGAACGGAAAAGGATGAAGCTTTTTTAAAAACTATGGTGGTATTATCAAAAACTATAGTCATCTTTCACATGTAATAACCATTCCTATACAGATAGGAAAATCTTATATCTAGGTAGGAATTCGGCCTTTGGGATTTCCACCACAAAAGCAACACTGATGCGAAACCAACCAATTACAAAGAGGCCACCTTAAAAAGGTAACCTCTCCTAAATCAAACAAAACTTAATAGCTTTTCCTCAGCATTTTTAGCTGCTTTTGTCACTGTGTTACCGAGGTCTGCTGTTTTTCCTTGCTTATCAAGCCATTTTGATAAAGCTTTAAGGGTACTCATAAAGTCCTTTGCAGCTGTTTTACTAAGTGGCTCGTAAAGACCCGGGAATTCGATAGTTAATACGTCATGCCAGAAGGCTTCATCACAAGAATCCCATTGTGTATGAGTTGAGTTTTCTAGTATCTCTCTTAGATCAAATAAGCAGTTACGATATTTTCTTACGGTTGAATCTGCTTTTCCTTCTGTTTTTTCCTTAAAGAAGGTAACGAGATCTTCTGAATAGAAGTTGTCGACAGTGTTTGGTGTGAATCCTAAAAATTCATAGAATGGGATGTCCTCTTGGTTCACTGTTTTGCTGTCACTCTCTTTAGATTCTAGTTCTTTATAGTCCGTTACTCTGTTGTCACCGCCTGTTACAAATGGTGAAAGAGGGAGACCGAGCTCTTTTCTAACTGAGTTAAAGTCAGCTGTTACTTCAACTGTTCCATATTCTTTTTCAATCTCAATGTACATAGCGTATTCAAGATTTTTTAAGTAGGTGTCGGCTGTTTTTAGGTCACCTTTTTGAACGAGTTCAAGTAGGGAATGGTCGCCAAGTATCGGGATTTTTTTGTCTAAATCGCTTCTAATATCATTTTGAGCGTAGAGTGTAAAATAAGGTGCTGTTCCTTCATTGAAGGACGCAATCGTATTACGAAGCTCTACTTGATAAGGAAGTGTTTGTGTGACTGTATCCACGTTATGATACGTGATGGTTTCCTCAGATAGCTTTTCTTCAATCATTGCTTTGAACTCTGTCACTCTTTCCATTTCAAGTGTGTTGAGCTTTAGAAGTTCTCCATCTTGTGTAATAGAGCCTATCACGTTACCTACTAATACGGGATTCTTAATTTCGCTATCTTCATATTGATACCAATTATTTACCCAGCTAGCTAGTTTCTTTTGTGGTGTCCAGCTATCAATTATTACCTCTTTTTGAGTCTGAATGAATTCTGCAATTGCTTGATCATTTTTAACTTTATATGAAAGGGTATATTGTGTAATCTCTGTAGGGATTTTCTCATGCTCAGGTTCTGCTAGGAAATCATGTAAAATCTCAGGATAATATTGTTGTAGAGCGTCTTGTGACCCGATTCCGTGCTGCGCTACTAACTCTTCTACTTTATTTGCAGCTCGTTGAACACCATCTGGCTTGTTAAAGACTCTTACTCCATTAAAATAGTAAAGATCTTCATACTTTTCTAAGAGACCAATTGTCCCAATCCAAGGCGCAAAGGTTGGGAAATTTTCCTTTGAAGCTGAAACATGGAATTGTTCCCTTGTCAGCACATCTTCAAAGAGAACAAAGTCTGCATTAATATCGACTGCTTGGACAATAGCTGGTTTAAGGTTTTCCCAATTGTGAGCCATTTCCTTTTCAGACTCATTTAGCTTGCTGCTATTTTCTTGTAGAAACCATTCAATACCACGTAGCCCATTTTCAAAGCGGTGGAAAAAGTATAACCAAAAGTCAAAGTGCCCTTTTTCTATTGATTTATTTGGAAAAGAAGTATTTGCCCGCTTTTTAAATCCACTATGTAATTGGTATAATTTACTTGTTGGGACATTGCTTTCGATAAAAGCATTCACTTTTAATACGAGGCTATGTTTTTGTTGATAAAAACGCTCTTCTTTTACTTCGTGGAGCTGAATAACATTTTCTTTATTTAGACAACATTTTTTGAATTTTTTCCCACTGCCACATGGACATGGATCGTTACGTTTTACTGACATTTCAATCACCTATCTATCATTTTATTAGTATTAGTTTAACTAAAGGAGGCCAAACTTCAAGAGCTTGATGAGAATACTGTTAGTTCTGACTTTTGTTCTGAAACTAAAGCGAACGGTATACTTGGTCAAAGCCGGCACTTGTAGTGTCCTAGCTTAGGCTCCGGTGGCTAGAGTTTTGTATGCATTGGGCTTTTTTTCCTTGAAACCTTCTACATAGTTGATACGTACTACTTACTATTAACGTAATTTAGGAGACGATAATAATGAAACAAACATTGAATTTTTTGATTCAATCTTTTACAGGGTTTGTCGCTACCACGACTACTTGGACGGTTGCAATGATTGGATTTGATCAATCGTTTCTTATGTCTAGCCTCTATGCAATTGGCGGCGGCATTACGGCCTTTTTCCTAGCTAAAGGGATTACATTTACAATGTTTTTAAAGCAAAATCAACTTAGTCGAAAAGAATATCGTTATATAAAGCATCACGTAAAGGATGCAAACATCAAAATAAAGCGACTTCGAAAGGCCTTGTTTACAATTCGGAATGTGTCATCGATTAAACAAAATGTAGAGATTTATCGGGTCGTCACAAAAATCTATTCTATCACAAAAAAAGAACCTAAGCGATTCTATCTAGCTGAGTCGTTCTATTATTCTCATCTAGATTCACTTGTTGAACTGAGTGAACGCTATGCTTTTTTAGCTTCCCAGCCAAAGAAAAATGTGGAGTTAGCAAGTTCTTTAAGTGAAACTCGTCAAACCATTTCAAGTCTAGCAGATACATTGGAAAAAGATTTACATGATATCCTCTCGAAGGATATCGACCAATTACATTTTGAATTAGATGTTGCAAAGCTTTCAATAGATAAATCAATGAAAAATAATAAATAGGAGGCAACGGGTATGACAAATCATCAGCATAGTGAGCTTGACGAGCTGCTAGCCAATCCGTTTGGTGAAGAGGAGCTTGACGTAACGAGGTCGGAAGAGATAAATAGTGATAAACCGAAGAAATTGATTGATGTGTTACCGGAGGAAAATCGGCAAAAAGCGATCCAGCTTGCTGAGCAGATTGACCCAACAAATCAGCAGGCTATTGCCTTATATGGAACACAGGCGCAGTCTAAGCTATTAAATTTTTCCCATTCAATGCTTGATCATGTGCAAAAGAAGGATACAGGTGAAATTGGAGAAATTATTCATGATTTAATGAAAAAGCTTGAACAGGTTAGTCCGAACGATTTGAAGCCTGCTAAACGTGGTTTGATGTCAAAAATGTTTGGGAAGCTGACAAATTCTGTGCAAGAGGTATTAACAAGGTACCAAAAAACGGGTGTTCAAATTGATCGAATCAGTGTAAAGCTGGATCATTCAAAAAATGGGTTGCTTCAGGATATACATGTGCTTGAGGAATTATATGAAAAAAACAAAGAATATTTCCATGCTTTAAATGTGTATATTGCAGCCGGTGAATTGAAGCTTGAGGAGCTTGAAACAAAAACGATTCCAGCACTGAAGAAAAAAGCAGAGGAAACACAGGATCAAATGGCGTTTCAAGAGGTGAACGATCTCATGCAGTTTGCGGATCGCCTAGAAAAGCGCACACATGACCTTGTGCTTAGTAGACAGATTACGATGCAAAGTGCGCCGCAGATTCGCTTAATCCAAAGTGCGAACCAAGCTCTGGTTGAGAAAATACAATCGTCTATTACCACTGCGATTCCTTTATGGAAAAATCAAGTGGCGATTGCTTTAACATTACTTCGACAAAAGGACGCCGTTGAAGCACAAAAGCTTGTATCCAAAACGACGAATGATTTACTCTTAAAAAATGCAGAAATGTTAAAAGTGAACACACTTGAAACAGCAAGAGAAAATGAGCGAGGCTTAGTGGATGTGGACACGTTGAAAAAGGTTCAGGATCACCTCGTCTCCACTTTAGAAGAAACTCTCCGTATCCAAGCAGAGGGGCGAGCAAAACGTCTACAGGCTGAACAAGACCTAGCGACAATGGAAACCGACCTCAAAAAGAAGCTTGCAGGTATGTGAAAATAAGGTGCCTGTCCCCCAGCGCTTTAACGCGCTGGGGGACAGGCACCTTTTAGCTTACAATCGTAATGGCTTTTTGAAGGATTTCGCTTTTTCGCTTGTCTTTTGCTGTTTCGTATTCCTCGAGAAATTCTAATGCTTCTTCCTCTGAAGCGCCGATTTTCGCTAAATCTGTGAGAAGTTGATCATAGATTGAATGAAATTCATTCTCTGTCTTCTCCTCAATTTTTTGTCCAGCTTTCGCATAGCGCTGATAAAAGCTCACTAATGAGGCTTTTTCATTTTGTGTGACAGCTGCACGATAATCTGTTTCAGCCTGGGTTAAGAGTGCTTGGATATCCTTGTTTGTTTGAGCTTGTAGTTCTTTGAATTTCAAGCGATACTCAGCCTTGATGGTCTCGAGGTTTGTATTCATTCCTTTTGTTTTATCTGAGTCATTGGTAGGGCTATCCTCTGTAGTGATCGTTAGGCTTTCTACTTTCGCTTGATTAAAAACTGCTTTTGAAGGAAAAGGAAGCTGCCTTGAAATGTCACGTTGCACTGTATGTGACTCTGTCATTTTATAAGGTCCCGTACTCATATAAGTCGATAGAATTAATATAACGCCAATTACGATCCCTGAAAAAATAATGAGTGAACGATTGTTCATCGTATTCTCTACCTCCTCTCATCCTTTATTTTTGACAAAAAAGCGGTATTTAAACAGTAGATTATTGAAGACTAGATTAATGCAACTAGCTACGATATGATGTAAGAGAAAATAATGGGTAAATTTTCTAGGAGGTAAGAGATGACAAGTACAAACTCAGTGAAATTTGATTTACATACTCACCATGAACGCTGTGGGCATGCATTAGGGACAATTGAGGATTATGTTAAGCAGGCGATTGACTTTGGCTTAGATTACATTGGCATCTCAGATCATTCTCCATACTTTTATAGTGACGAAGATCACTTATATCCAACGATTTCAATGAAAAAAAGTGAGTTTCATGCATATATAGAGGAAGTTCTTCGGTTGAAAGAAGCATATAAGGATAAAATTCATGTGCTGCTAGGGGTGGAAAGCGACTTTTTTCCAGACCATCTCGACTTGTATCGACAGCAGTATATAAATCAGCCCTTTGACTACATCATTGGTTCAGTTCATTATGTCCAGGACGTTAATATTTTTAAAAGAGGCCGCTGGGATGGATTATCTAAACGGGAAAAGCAGGAAGTAAAAGAAGAGTATTATCGTTTGATTGCACATTCTGCAAAAAGCGGTTTATTTCAGATACTTGGTCATATTGATGCCATGAAAGGCTTTTATCCTGAATTTTCTTCTATTCAAACGGATGTGATTGATAAGACGTTAAAAATCATTGGTGAGCAGGATGTGGCGATTGAGATTAATACGTCAGGAAGCACGAAGGATTGTGGGGGCTGGTATCCGGCTGATGATATTCTAGAACGAGCTCTTTATCATAATGTCTCCGTCACATTTGGATCGGACGCTCATAAACCAGAGCGAATATGCGATGAATTTGATCTTGTGAAAAAGAGATTAAAAGAGATTGGATATCGCGAGTGGGTCTATTTTGTTGAGAGGAAGAGACGCGTAACGGGTTTATAGATTAGTAGTAGTTGCGGCGAAAAATCGATAATAATCAGGTAATAAGTTGAAATAAAGAGCCCTTTTTCTTTTGAGGGCTCTTTTACTCATTTTCAAAAAAATGTAGCTATTCAAATAAAGGAATGAAAAAAAATATTCAGTATTTTATACGTAATACTGTGTTTTGGTAAGTAAGGGAGAAAAAACGTGAAGCTAAAGGAAATCTGTTCGGCACTTAGGATTTTTTAGGGAAATAATATCTATAAGAAGATTTTCATTACATCTCCATATCTCGCTTGGTTTTTATTCTCTTATATAGAAATCTTGTTAAAACGAAGAAGAGTGCAATTAGGGCATAGACAAAAAACATCGCGATATAACCCCAAAGTCCAATTATTGCATCGATAAATTCCATATTTCCTCGGTTTGTAATCGCCTGTTGGATTTCAATGGCAAATACTAAAACGAACATAAAGGTTAATGTATAGACAAAAGAAATCATATGCATTCCATATGGAAATCGAGCAAGCCACTTCGTCATTAAATAGACTATGCCAAATGTACCCATCCCAATAATCCCCATAATCCAAAAATGCATATCCTTATCCGTCAATTGTAGTCCAAGGACATCGTTCAGGATGACAATCAACACATCATGCATCATATTTACAAGCTCAACAAGAAACAAAATCGCATCTTTCATAGTGGGTGAGTCCTTTCAGTTTCAGTTTTAGTTGGTGGTGCTAAGGGTGGTGCCTGGCCCCCGCCATATTAAAGTGGTAAAGGGAATGATGGTTTCGGTGCCTGGCCCCCACCACGTTAGTGCAGTGAAATGATTTATTATCATGATCTCTCACGACCTTATTTTCAGATTCCACACATTAGTATGCCAGTGAGTATGTCCTGGAGTGTTACTAATGTTATCTTTAAGCCCATTGTTTTTTATTTATCTAGATAGCTAGAGATAGCTAGTCAACATATTAAATGGGTGATCTGCATACGCTTGTAGTAGGTAAGCTACCTACAAGGTGTGGTGTGAAAAGATGAGGAGAAGGTCAAACAATATCGGTCCAATTTTAATGGTGATCGTTGTTATGATTCTATTGGTTATTATAGTCTTTCAATTTATTCCAAGTCTAGGGGAAAAAGAACCCAAAGAAATAGTAGAGATGTTTTATGAGTATGAACAGGCAGGAGATTTTGGTAGTGCATGGGAACTGTTTCATCCAGCCATGCAAGAACGCTTCTCCAAGAATGCATATGTAACAGAAAGGTCTCATATTTATATGAGTCATTATGGCGTAACCACATTTGACTTCAAACTAAACGGGGAAGAAGAGGTTAAGGCCTTTAAGATGGCTGACAAAACAGAAGAATATCCGTTTGCATACCGAACTGAGGTGACACAGAGCTTTAAAAGCAAGTTTGGGATATTTAAAGTTGAACAAGAAGTATACACTGTAGAGCACGAGGGAGTATGGAGAATAATGTGGAGATTTTAGAGAGGTGGGGGACTGTCCCCCACCTCTTTAAAGTGTTAAATAAATGCCTTAACCTGTTAGTGTAGTGGGGCCTAGTAGGTCCGGCACCACTCAGACCCTCCTCGCACTAGTTATTATTTTCACGCATTAACGCGGTGGGGGCCAGGCACCACCACCCACCAGTTAACTCACCTTCACATATTTCTTGGGGCTTTTGTTGCCGCTTTTGTCTTTAGCATAGATGGTTAGTGTTGTTCCTTTTTTCTGGGCTTTAATTTTGACACTGTAAGCTCCGGTGGAAGTAACAGTGGCTTTACCTAGATAGTTACTGCCTTTGTACACATAGAGAGCGGCCCCTTTTTCTGCTTTGCCCTTAACGTAGGTTGTTTTAGACGATACTTTGTTGATGATAGGGGTTTGAGGTGGAGTACGGTCAACCACCTTTGTCGTAAGTGTTGAGCTTTTGTTTCCAGCTTTATCAATCGCATAGATAGACAAGGAGTGTCCAGCTTTTTGTTTTTTCGTTAGCTTAATAGAATAGGTTCCTTTACTTGTAACGGTTCCTTTTCCGATCAAGGTTGTCCCTGATTTAATATAAAGTGTTGAGCTTGCCTCTGCCGTTCCGGTAACGGTCGTCGTATTGTCACCAATTGTTTTTACTGTTGGTTTACTAGGAGCCGTTTTATCTAGAACTGTTGTCGCAATAGTAGAGCTCTTATTGCCTGCTGAATCTACAGCATACAGGGTAAGAACTTTAGTTGCCTTTTGCTTTGCTGACATTTTAATAGAGAAAGCACCAGAGCTAGCTGCAATAGCTTTACCTAACTGAGTATCCCCTAATTTAACGTAAACAGTTGTCCCTACTTCCGCCGTTCCACTAACAGTCGCGGTATTGTCGCCAACGGCACCCACTTTAGGCTTAGCAGGCGCTGTTTTATCAAGTACAGTCATTGTAACCATTTGACTTTTATTTCCGCTCGGATCTTGTGCATATACCATTACACCTGTGCCAGCCTTAAGCCTGGTTTTCATGGGAATGGAATAGCTCCCTGTAGATGAAACCTTCCCACTTCCTATTAAGGTACTACCAGCTTTCACATACACAGTAGAGTTGATTTCAGCTTTACCGCTGACTGTAGTTGTGTTATCCCCAATTTGATTGACAGTTGGTTTTGCGGGTGGTATTGTGTCCGGTGAACCAGGAATGGCCCCACCTTCAGCAGGGAAATAGGTATACGTGACATTTGCTCTTTTACTAACAGGAATGTAATCAGACGTTACTTCTTTTACAAGGGCTCCTCCCCCTTGAAGATTTGTTTCACTTCCTATCGAAACTTTTTCAACAAGTTGATCAAAGGCTTTTTCTCCTTTAAATCCATATGGACCAGTGCTTTCTTTTAACAGAAGGGCTGCGCGGAAATTCGTCATAAACTGACCAAATGTCATAGATGGATCGATGTACTGTTTAATCTGACTTTCAACAGCTTTATAGTTGTTAGCAGGGTTCTCAAGGATTTTTTTGAAAATATCATTCCCTACACCAGCTTGAACCTTCACATATTGGCCAAATAAGTAGGATAACGAATAGTTTGCTAGAACATCTCCTTCATAATCCCAATATAAAAGAGATTGTCCATTTGTAATGGATGAAGACGAATTATAATAGTCAATGCGATTGGTTAGCGCCTCACCTGTATAAATTTGCTCTGCTGCCATCGAAAGTGCTTCATCTAACCACACATCCATTTGTTCACCGCCCTCAATAAGGACATTTCGATTAAAATTTACCATATGTTGAAACTCATGAGCCAATGTTTCATAGGAGTTTTCCACATACCTAGAAGAACCCATTCCCATAAGTGGGTACGTATCAATATAAAAAATCTCGGATTTATTTGAGTTGGATTGGTAATAAAGATCTCCGGGATAAAAATACCCCGCAAAATATCCGCCATATCCGTCAAAGCCATCTTTAATATCAAATAAAAGAATATTAATTCGTTTATCCTTGTCGACATCTGATTCTGGACCAAAATAGTTTCGCACAGTTGGGTAAATAGCTTGGTCAAATTCATCTGCTAGTTTTTTTGCATTCAAGATTGAAATGTTGTTGTCGTTGACCCAAATATTTGCTTTGGAACCCTGGTACATTAACTTTGCAGAAAGCTGATAGTCTTTAGGGATAATCTGACTAAAATCAACGACCCAAAACTTCCTTGTTTCTCCAAGGTCATAGGAGGGGGTGATTGCAGAGAAGCTTTTTAGGGCTGCTCCATCCAGTATCTCATTTTGTTCGTGTGTTAATCTTGCATCCATTTGATAGGAATCTAGCTTGAGGTTTTTATGAGAAGAATATTCTTCATTATTGACTTGAAAAGAATCTAGTTTTTCAGTGTCATTTGGATCTGTTGATTCATTGCTAATGACTACATAGTTTTTTGCTCTAGGAATAGCTTCAGTCGTTGTGTTAGTTGTGGTATAAGCAAAACTAGGGAAGGAAACGAATAGACATAAACACACGATAACGGTTTGCACAAGCCCTTTTTGAGTCATTAGGTGTTGCTCCTTTTTATAAGATATGAAAAATTAAATTAGTTCCTACTTTATGGCTCATTTCTACTAAATTATCTATCTTTTATTTTACTTATATTTTATGAAAAAGGAACTGGACAGAAAAATTTTTTAGAACAGCGAAAGAGGAAAAGATGTAAGGGCACACAGGGAGCTCCTAAATCTTTTCCTCTATAGTACATCCTAAATAAATACATCTTTACATACTTTCAAAAAGAAAGAAAATCCCAACAGCAAACAATAAAGCAAGCAGGATAAAGAGAATCACAGAGATTACAACAACGATCCATCCAGCTAGTTTACGTCCAGTTAAAATAAGATAAATACCTAAAACAATTGGACCGAATAAGAAGCCTAAAATCCCCCATAACCATGGGCTACGATTATGCTTAGGTGCATCAATCGCGAGGTAAATGGCAATGGCAAGAGTAATAATCCAACCAAAAGAAAATTCCATCGTATAAGTCCCTCCAGTCTTTTTTCATCTTTAAAGGATATGGAATGTGAACGAGTTTCATGCATCTTTTATATGAATAGGGTATGTACATCCATATAAGATAATTTCCCGAAAGGAAAGATAGGCAAACCTGTGTTAGGGAAATGAGCACTGTAATTATTTTATATCCAGTGCTGCTGCCTAGCCATGAGTAAGAGGATATTTTTTTAAATGTAGACAAAACTACCAGATAAGTCGAATGGAATAAACCAGGTTAACAAAACCATCCTAAATTTCCCAATTCAATAAAAAAGCCAGCTCGCTATAAAACGAGCTGGCCTCCACCTATTATTTTGCAACAGAAGCAGTTTCTGTTGTAATCTCTAAATGCTCCTTCAACTGATTTGATAAAGATAAGCGTTCTTCTTCAGGAACAATATAATAGTAGATTCCGTTAATTTTATCTCCAGTCCCTTTAACCTGGAACTGTTCAAGGTTAGAGCTGGCTGATTTGTAATTTGCTTGAATTTCCCACATTTCATCAAATGTTAAATTCGTTTTCACGTTGTCACGAACAACACCGAACATGTCACCAAACTTTGTAATAGAGGAAATGTTTGCCCCTTTTTTCATAACGCCCTCAATGACTTGACGTTGGCGATCTTGACGACCAAAGTCACCGCGAGGATCATCATATCTCATTCTAGTGTAGGCTAATGCTTTTTCTCCATCTAGCGTAATGGTTCCCTCATTGAAATCATAGCCACCATAAGAGAAATTTAGTGTGTTATTCACTTCAACTCCACCAACTGCATCAACCGTGTCCTTGAAGCTTTCCATGTTGATTTTAACAAAATAATCAACAGGTACATCTAGGAAATTCTCAACAGTTGCAACAGCCATTTCCGTTCCACCAAAGGCATAGGCATGGTTAATTTTGTCGTCAATTCCTTTGCCGACAATTTCAGTGCGAGTATCACGTGGGATACTGACCATTTGAGTAGAGTTAGTGTTAGGATTTACAGTCATTAAAATTAATGAATCAGAACGACCTCTATCACCCTCACGTTCATCAACACCCATCAAAAGAATGGATATGGGGTCCTTATCTTTAAAAACGACGTCCTCAGGTCGTTTATCTGATTTATCACGGTTTAGATCCTCGTGAATACTTGCGACAGTGTCTGTAGCTGATTTATATAGATAAAACGCATAACCGCCAGTTGCCAAAACAAATAGGCCAATGACACTTAGTGTAATCCAAAGCCATTTTTTACGTTTCTTTCTAGCTTCTCTCATGTTTATATCATCCTTTAAGTTAATTTAAAAACAATAGAATCTATAAAGATTATAGTGCCGTCCTCCTATAAGTACAATCTTTTTTTGTAAAAAAATGTTTCCAACTATATGACGATTCATGTTTAAAAATGGTTTCAGAATTTGTAGAAAAAAGTAGAAAGGGAAAAAAAGGTAGTATATAATATAGTGGGAAAAAAGAACTAGTGAATTCTAAAGTTATATTGAAAACGAAATAATATGAGACTTATTCTATTAGTCTTTAAAAATTATAAAATCTTTTGTGAAGGAGTATATAAATGGTAGGCCAAGAGTTATTAGAGCATTTAAACCATATCCAAAAACTACTATCCACCTTGAAGATTAGTTTACATGAATACCAATCGAGAGAAAAGCCAACGGGACAGAAGAACATTTCGCTTTCGATCCATATGGTCTATATGATAGGTCTTATTGTGATCATCCTTATCCTTACATATATAATTGGTTTATTTTTAGGAGAGGCACAAAGGTATATCCACTATATTGGTTTACTTCAAATCATCTTGACGGTGGGTACCTATCTTACTTTTATTAGATTTTTCAACCAGCCTAAGAATTTAAAGCAGGACCCTCCGAAGAAATTCACAGATAATGGGATGTCTGTGTATGAATTGGACAAACTTCGCTTTACCGTCTTACAGGAGCTAGCGGCCTCTCCAATTCCTCCGGAGTACCTCTCACAAACCTGTATCAACAAAATGATAAAGCTTGTTAGTAGTGGAATGTGTATCTCAATTGAAGAATGCATTAAATCACTAGGAAAGGAAAAAGACAGTAAGCAGCATATGAAAGAGGTAGAGTTCATCAGAAAAATGCAGATTAGCTCATACGTCTAGAATAAATTAAAGGGAAAAATGGGTTTGTAGGAAACAAGTTATCATGTATAATTTGACAGAGAATATGTCGAATTATGGAGGATATAAAGTGAAAAAGTTATTAGTTTTAACAATTCTCCTATTGAGCGGAGCTGCAATTATATTTGGTCATATCCATTGGAATCATAAAATTTCCGCTCAAGGTGAGGAAATGTTAAGTGAGAAAGAAGTTATACAGGAAGAAATAGAAGAGGTAAAAGAAGCAGCGCAAATAGATGTTACAAAGCTTTCCAGTCATCTACCGGAAGATCTTCAAGAAAAAATTAAGACAGCCTCAGAGCAAGACCAGTCATTACATTTTGTTATTTATGGGACGAGTGAAGAAAAGGGCACGTGGTCAGAAAAATTTGTCGAAAAGGTAAAAGAAGCCTACGGTGAAAATCTCTTTACTTATTCAATTCTCTCAACAGGAGAGCAAACGACAAGAGATATAGTTAATGAAGAAGCGTACCAAGAAGTGAATGAATTAAAGCCAGATATCCTCCTATTTGAAGCACCTATGTTAAGGGATAATGGCGACGTAGGCTTTGGGGTAGATATCTCGTTGAACAATATTCAACAAATGGTTGATGCTTGGGTAGAAACAAACCAAGATCTAACACTTTTTGTGCAGCCAACCCAACCATTGTATAATGCTACCCATTATCCTACAGAAGTAGCCCAGTTAAAGGGGTTTGTAGAAAATAATAACCTTCTTTATTTAAACCATTGGGAAAACTGGCCTGAATTGGATGATGAGAAAATGAAGGATTACTTAGATGAAGTTAGTCGAGTAAATGAGACTGGGCATGAGGTTTGGGCTGATTATTTGGGAAGTTATTTTGTAGCGGAGTGAGCACAAGGGTGGGCTTTTTGACTTTAACTAGTTGGAAGTACGGTGATTTATTAAAATCTACTAGTGCAGGATAGAAAAGAATCATTAATTGAAATACTTCACTACTCATAAATGATAGGAGGAGTCAGCTAGTTTAAAAGCCGTCTTTGAACAATGAAAAAATCAATATCTTCACATTCTATGCTATCATGAACAATATAGATAAACTAAAAAATAGGTGTGAAAAGATGACTAATCATTAATTAGCTAAACAGAATTAACCAATTATTCATTACGATATTAACCGTGTTTATTTCAATATTGGAGGGTGATGATGTATGAAAGTATTAGTTACAGGTGGTGCTGGATACATAGGAAGTCATACTTGTGTGGAATTGCTTAATTCTGGCTTAGATGTGATCGTAGTAGATAATCTCTTAAATAGTAATAAGATAGCATTAGATAGAGTTGAACAAATAACAGGAAAAAGCATTGGTTTCTATAAAATAGATTTACTTAATGAAAAAGCTTTAGATGATGTATTTCAGGAAAATGAGATTGACGCGGTTATTCATTTTGCAGGACTTAAAGCTGTGGGTGAATCAGTGGCCATTCCTTTAGCGTATTATATGAACAATGTTACAAGTACATTAACATTATGTAATGTTATGAAAAAGCATAATGTGAAAAAATTAGTTTTTAGTTCATCTGCAACAGTTTATGGATTACCTGAAACTATGCCAATAACAGAGGATTTCCCCCTTTCTGCAACAAATCCATATGGAAGAACAAAACTTATGATTGAAGAAATCCTTAGAGATCTCTACTTATCAGATAATGAATGGAGTATCTCATTGTTAAGATATTTTAATCCTTTTGGAGCTCATACTAGTGGATTGATTGGAGAAGATCCAAATGGTATACCAAATAATCTCATGCCTTATGTTACTCAAGTGGCTATAGGTAAATTGGAAATACTAAATATATTTGGGGATGATTACGATACTAAAGATGGTACTGGTGTAAGAGATTATATCCACGTTACTGACTTAGCTGAAGGCCATTTAAAGGCATTAGACTTCATACTTGAAACAAGAGGTGTAGATGCATTTAACTTAGGAACTGGAATAGGGTATACGGTTCTTGAGATGGTTCATGCATTTGAAAAGGTTTCTGGTAAAGAGGTTCCCTATAAAATAGTAGATCGTCGTCCCGGTGATATTGCTGTATGTTACGCAGATGCTCAAAAGGCCAAGGATGCTTTTGGGTGGGAAGCAAAGAGAGAGTTAGAACAAATGTGTGCAGATTCCTGGAAATGGCAATTTAATAATCCAAACGGATATCAATAGGTCATTATATTTATAAAAGGAAAAAGTCATACCTAGTTAGGTGTGGCTTTTTCCATTGGTATAAAATTTATTTTACTTTACAAAATAACTACAAAACCTTTTAAGTGTAGTATGAAATAAAGTTCTTTTTACAAAAATCGTCAAGAACATATCTATTCTTACAAATATAATCATGATAAAATAGAAATTTGTAAGCTGCTAGTTACTAAATGTAAAGAAGGGTTTAATGATGAATTCAAGGAAGAACATAAAGCATAAAAAAAAGAAGAAGGTATTGAAAAAGGTCCTGTTAATACTGCTTTTAACTTTAATTGCTATAGTTGGTTATGCCGTTTTTCAATACTATCAAGGACTACAAAAAAGTGACAGCAAAAGCAATATGACTGAAACATACGCACCCGAGGAATTTAAAGGTGAAAAAGATATTAACGGTAAAATCAATGTGCTATTACTAGGTGTGGATTCTAGAGGGGAAGAAAAATCTCGAACTGATACTATAATGGTGGCACAATACGATCCTGAAGATAATTCAGCACGGCTTGTTTCAATTATGAGGGATACTTATGTTGAAATACCAGATCATAAGAATTATAAGATTAACACTGCAAATTTTCTAGGTGGACCTGAATTGTTAAGACAGACATTAAAATTAAACTTTGACCTTGATGTCCAATATTATGCATTAATTGACTTTGAAGGATTTGCTGAATCTGTTGATGCATTAGCACCAGAAGGTATTGAAATCAACGTTGAGAAGGAAATGTCAAAAAATATAGATGTTACATTATATCCAGGATTACAAAAGTTGAATGGTAAAGAATTATTAGACTTTGCAAGATTTAGACACGATGCAGAAGGAGATTTTGGTCGTGTTAAAAGACAGCAACAGGTTATAAATGCCCTTAAGGACGAATTGATAAGCTTTAATGGAGCAACAAAATTACCTAAAATGATTGGTACAATACAGCCATATTTTGTTACAAATATGGATACTGTAGACTTTTTATCACTAGCAAAAGAGGTTGTACTTAATCCACCTGCGGAAATTGAAACATTAAGAATTCCAATAGATAATTCTTATACGAATGAGTCATATGAGCATGCCGGTTCGGTACTTGAAATAGATAAAGAAATTAATACTCAAGCATTAAAGGATTTTCTATCTGGAAAACCAATTAATGAAACGTCTGGAGAAACATTACAAACGGAGGAAAACCTAATAGAAGAACAACAATAATTAAGATAGTTATTAAAAGGAGTGTAATGGAGGCAGTTATGAGATTAGTATTATTATCAGGTGGCTCAGGTAAGCGGCTTTGGCCTTTATCCAACGATGCTCGGTCAAAACAGTTTTTAAAAGTTCTCGAGAATGGTTCGGGACAGAGAGTATCAATGGTTCAAAAGGTTTGGGGACAATTGGAGGAATTAGGCTTAGCCACTTCCTCTGTTATTGCTACAAGTAAGTCTCAAGTTGAGATTTTAAAAAATCAGCTTGGGAGTAATATACGGATTGTGGAAGAGCCCGAAAGACGAGACACTTTCCCTGCTATTGCCTTAGCTGCTTCTTATCTACATACAGTTGAAGGGGCAAGCTTAGATGAAGTCGTAGCGATGCTTCCTGTTGATCCCTTTGTTGATTCGAGCTTTTTTAACAAAATCAAGGAATTAGAAAATGCATTAGACAAGACGAGTGCTAATCTAGCTCTAATAGGTGTTAGTCCAACCTTTCCATCTTCTAAATATGGATATATTGTTCCTAGTGAAAATAACGAAAAAGACTACAAAAAAGTAAGTTATTTTCAAGAGAAACCAACAGAACAACAGGCCATAAATTTAATTGAGAAAAATGCGTATTGGAACTGTGGTGTATTTGCATTCAAATTAGGATATATCATAGATATTATTAAACAGAAAAAATGTCCTATTGATTATGAGGAATTGAAAAATAATTACGGTAAATTACCTAAAATTAGTTTTGACTATGAAGTTGTCGAAAAAACCTCTGACATAATAGTATTACCATATGAAGGGTACTGGAAGGATTTAGGGACTTGGAATACATTAACTGAAGAAATGTCTACAAGTACTCTGGGTAAAGTGTTTAAGAGTGAGGATTCTTCCAATACACATGTTGTGAATGAGCTAGAAATCCCTGTTAGCGTTCTAGGGATTAAAGATGCCATCATAGCAGCTAGTCCCGATGGAATTCTAGTCTCCACAAAAGATGCTAGCCCAAGAATTAAGGAAGTCATTGGAAACCTAGACCAACGTCCAATGTATGAGGAGAGAAGATGGGGCTGGTATAAGATCTTGGATTTCGCTAAACAAATGAATGGTAACGAAGTTTTAACTAAAAAGATTTACTTGAAAAAAGGGAAAAATCTAAGTTATCAACATCATACGAAAAGAATTGAGGTTTGGACAATTATCCAAGGTGAGGCTGAACTTATCCAAGATGGAAGGATCACTGATGTCAAGAGTGGAGATATAATAAAAATTCCGGCCTATTCAAAACATGCTATTAGAGCTATGTCTGATCTGGAAATAATTGAAGTTCAATCAGGAGAAGAGTTAGTAGAGGAAGATATTATTAGACATAATATTGAATGGGAAGATATTTTAAACAGTACTATAAATAGATAATGAGGAAACAATTATAAAGGCCAGACCTCTAATTTGGCATTAGTAAGTTGGACGGATCGTTTCCAGCAACTAACTTATTGTCTATAAGAGAGTCAGGCTCTTTTTTTGAATATGTATGGAATGTGACTTGACAGGAGGACTATTATGCGTGTTTTTATGTGGCCTAAAATCAATGCAACAAATCAATATAATAAGCTTCTATCAGATTCATTAGAAGCACAGGATATAGAAGTACATAATTTTCCAAGATTAAATCTTGAAAATGTAAAGAAATTAAAAGGAGGGGATATCTTCCATATGCATTGGCTACATGGAACGTATCAACATCAATTTTTCCCATTCTTTTTAATAAAAGTAGTAAAAATGTTCTTCTTTTTATTCTTACTAAAAGCAAAATCTGTAAAGATTGTTTGGACTTTACATAATTTATATCCTCATAAATATAAGTTTAAGATGATGGAAAAACTGGTCAGGAAATGTGTTACATCAGTTTGTAATCATATCTTTGTAGCGAGTGATGCGATACGTGAAAGGGTTTTACAGGAATATAGTGTACCAAAGAACAAAATAACCATAATCCCTCATGGACATTATGTAGGTGTATATCAATCTCAAGGAATTAATTTTAGAGAACGTTATGGAATTAATGATGAGGAATTTGTTTATTTATTTTTTGGCCAAATTAAACCTTATAAAGGTGTACCTAATTTAGTTAAATCCTTCCAAATCCTTGACGAAAAACTGAAAAACCAAAAGAAAATATCTGTTATCGTAGCCGGGAAGCCTTCTGATGGGGCTGAAGTACAAACTGAAAAGCTTCAAAAAGAAAATAATCCACATGTGCACTTAGATATAAGATTTATTCCTGATGAGGAACTCCATGATTTAATACAAGCATCAAATGCAGTTGTCCTTCCATTTGAAGAAATAACAACCTCTGGGTCAGCCATTCTAGCTTTATCTCTAAGGAAGATAGTAGTTGCTCCTCGTACTAGATTCTTAGTGGAATATCTAGGAGATGAGACAGCGGTCTTATATAATAAAGATGAAAAAAATGGCCTAGCAAAGGCGATGGAAATTGCAATTCAGTCTGAAAGAAAATTCACTAAAGAAAACTTCGATAAGAAGATTGAACAGTTATCATGGGAAAAAATATCGCTACAGTTAAAAAAGATCTATAAAGATCTATAAAAAGCCATATTAAGAAAGGTACTTAATAAAATGTCTTTTTTCAAAAACTCACTATGGTCATTTATAAACGTTACAGGTATGCAAATGATAGCAATTTTAACAAATATCGTATTAGCTAGAATACTGTATCCTGAAATATTTGGTGTTTTAGGAATGGCTATGGTTTTCACTGGATTTGTAATTATTTTTCAAGAGGCGGGTTTGAGCTCTTACATCATATATGAAAAAAAACTGACCAAGTCTATTATAAGTACTAGCTTTTGGTTAAATATCATACTTTCAAGTCTGTTATTTTTATTAATGTATATTCTGGCTAAACCTATATCAATTTTTTATGAAACTCCAGAAGTAGCAGTAGTAATAAAATACATAGCAATAGGGCTATTTTTAGGGTCTTTTGGTATCACTAGTAAAGCCTTGCTTATGAAAGAGAAAAAGTTCTCTTATACAGCTAGTGTGGATTTAATAGCGGAGTTAGTAGCAAGTGTTTTTTCTATTCTTTTAGCGATAAAGGGCTATGAATTACTAGCAATTTCAACAAGATTTATTATAAGACCAACATTACAATCCATTATCTATCTGGTTATCAAAGGAAAACAAGTGCTTGGTGGATTTTCTATCGATTCACTGAAGATTATCTTTCCTTATAGCTGGAAAGTCCTTGGTACACAAACATTTAGTTATATAAATAATAATATTGATTATTTAATGATCGGTAAGTTACTCGGAAGCGTAAGTTTAGGATTTTATACTATTGCCTTTCAATGGTCAATACTTGCAAGGTTTTATATATCAGGTGCTCTTAGTAAAGTGGCATTTGCTGAAATAGCAACTATACAAAATGATATTAGCAAAGTTCGTCATTTGTATTTATATTTACTTAAACAAGTATCTTTCCTGACACTTCCTATATGTATTGGATTGGTAGTAGTTAGTACAGAATTTATTACAGTCGTGTATGGAATGGAGTGGGAGAGATCTATACCAGTCTTGCAAATTCTGTTAATTTCGGGAGCAATTACATCCCTCGGTGCTCTAGGTGGTCCTGTAATTAGGGGATTGGGAAAACCTGAAATTGAAATGAAGCTAACTATGTTTTCCTTAGTGCTTTTTGTTATTTTTGTCTATATAGGTTCATTCTATGGATTAATAGGTATCGCTTTTGCTGAGTTAATAAGGGTATTAATTGTTGATTCAATCAAACTTAGAATTATAAAAAATATGATTGGAACTTCGTATAAGAGTATTTTTTATTCCTTTAGTAAGAACTTAATTAGTACAATTGTAATGAGTATTATTGTTGTATTTGTTGCTTCTTTATTAAATATTAACCCAATTGTTGATCTAGTCATATTGATTTTAATAGGTGTAACTATATACATACTCATGACTTTTTTAATTAATAGAGAAATGATGGATTGGGTGATAAAAAAAGCAAAATCAATATTAAAAAGATAAAAAGTAAAAAAGCTTAAAGTCAAGTGTATACCATTGATTTTAGGCTTTTTTAGGTACATTATAACAATTTCATAAAAACGCAAAATAAATGTCAAATATAATGAGAAATATGTTAGTATTTGTAATGTGCTGCAACATACTGCATAAAAAGTATGATTCATTTGTAATGTGTAGTTAATATTCTGGGAGGGATATATCATAAGTAATAGGATATTATTATTATCGGTATTATTATTAGTATCTAGTTCTTTAGTATTAGAAGAGCCAAATAAGGTAAGTGGAGCGAGTGCGGAATATGTGCAGAAGATTGAAGAAGTGAATTATAATTGGGGGAAATCCAGTCCTTCTTCTAATATTCCAGTAGATAATTTTTCAGCAAAATTTGATCAATCGAGATCATTCTCACCTGGAGATTATTTTATTCAAACGCTTGCTGATGACAGTATTAGGGTCAAGGTTGATGGTCAATACAAAATAAACAGATGGGATCATTCTAGTGGTGATATTGATCAAGCACTCTGGACTAATGTATCTTCTGGATATCATACAATTGAAACTACCTACTATGAGAACACAGGAGATGCAGCAGTATTCTCACATGTTGTGCCATTTGGAGAATGGATAGGCTACTATTATTCAAACAAATGGGTATTAGGTAAGCCTGAGAGTGCGAAGGTTATCAAGCCTAGTAATGAGGCTGGCAGCCTGTCTGAAGATTTTGGTAGTGGTAGTCCGGTTCCTGGAAAGGTACCGACAGATAATTTCTCTACAAAGTATGTAACGGCAAAGCGATTACCAGCAGGGGATTATGTCTTAAGAGCTAAAGCGGATGATGGAATTCGTGTTTATGTAGATGGAGAAATGGTGATTGATCGCTGGACAGAAAGTGGATTTAAGGAAGATGCAGTGAAAATCTCAATCAAGGACCAAGTGAATAAAGGTTCTGATAAAGATGTGCATTGGATTGAGGTAAGATATTTAGAGGTAGGGAAAGACGCAAAGGTTGCATTTGATATCGAGCCATATCAAGAAATAATTGATACATCCGAATGGATTGGTGAAATCTATCCGAACAAAAACCTGACAGGAAATCCTGTGATTTTAGGTGGAAAAGGTGCACAGACGCCGTTAAAGGAATTGGATTTCAATTGGCGATCAGATAGTCCTCATCGTCTCTCACCTGCAGATAACTTTTCAGCTAGATTTACGAAAACAATTGATGTAACAGAAGAAAGCATGTATCAGATCCAAACGTGGGCTGATGATGGGTTTCGTGTCTTTGTAGATGGTGAAAAAGTCATTGATTCATGGAGAGATGGTAGTGCTAGATTAGAAGAAGCAAACCTTCCATTGAGTAAAGGGAAGCATAAAATAGTAGTAGAGTATTATGAAAGTATAAAAGATGCTTCACTGAAGGTGAAAATTAATAAAAAAGAAACATTTACGCAAAAAACGTTAAATGTAAGCTATAACTGGGGGAAAGGTAGTCCATCGGCTACAATTCCAACTGATTATTTTTCAGCCATCTTTGATCAATCAAGAACGCTAACAAGTGGAGATTATTTTATCCACGCAGTGGCGGATGATCGAGTAAAGGTAGCTGTTAATGGAAGCAATGTAATAGATCAATGGGAAAATTCCAGTGGTGAAATGGAAAAAGCCATTCTCCCTAATATAAAAGCAGGTAGCTATGACATCAAAACCTACTTCTATGAGAACACAGGAGATGCAGCAGTATTCTCACATGTTGTGCCATTTGGAGAATGGATAGGCTACTATTATTCAAACAAATGGGTATTAGGTAAGCCTGAGAGTGCGAAGGTTATCAAGCCTAGTAATGAGGCTGGCAGCCTGTCTCAAGATTTTGGTAGTGGTAGTCCGGTTCCTGGAAAGGTACCGACAGATAATTTCTCTACAAAGTATGTAACGGCAAAGCGATTACCAGCAGGGGATTATGTCTTAAGAGCTAAAGCGGATGATGGAATTCGTGTTTATGTAGATGGAGAAATGGTGATTGATCGCTGGACAGAAAGTGGATTTAAGGAAGATGCAGTGAAAATCTCAATAAAGGACCAAGTGAATAAAGGTTCTGATAAAGATGTGCATTGGATTGAGGTAAGATATTTAGAGGTAGGGAAAGACGCAAAGGTTGCATTTGATATCGAGCCATATCAAGAAACAATTGATACATCCGAATGGATTGGTGAAATCTATCCGAACAAAAACCTGACAGGAAATCCTGTGATTTTAGGTGGAAAAGGTGCACAGACGCCGTTAAAGGAATTGGATTTCAATTGGCGATCAGATAGTCCTCATCGTCTCTCACCTGCAGATAACTTTTCAGCTAGATTTACGAAAACAATTGATGTAACAGAAGAAAGCATGTATCAGATCCAAACGTGGGCTGATGACGGGTTTCGTGTCTTTGTAGATGGTGAAAAAGTCATTGATTCATGGAGAGATGGTAGTGCTAGATTAGAAGAAGCAAACCTTCCATTGAGTAAAGGGAAGCATAAAATAGTAGTAGAGTATTATGAAAGTATAAAAGATGCTTCACTGAAGGTGAAAATTAATAAAAAAGAAACATTTACGCAAAAAACGTTAAATGTAAGCTATAACTGGGGGAAAGGTAGTCCATCGGCTACAATTCCAACTGATTATTTTTCAGCCATCTTTGATCAATCAAGAACGCTAACAAGTGGAGATTATTTTATCCATGCAGTGGCGGATGATCGAGTAAAGGTAGCTGTTAATGGAAGCAATGTAATAGATCAATGGGAAAATTCCAGTGGTGAAATGGAAAAAGCCATTCTCCCTAATATAAAAGCAGGTAGCTATGACATCAAAACCTACTTCTATGAGAACACAGGAGATGCAGCAGTATTCTCACATGTTGTGCCATTTGGAGAATGGATAGGCTACTATTATTCAAACAAATGGGTATTAGGTAAGCCTGAGAGTGCGAAGGTTATCAAGCCTAGTAATGAGGCTGGCAGCCTGTCTGAAGATTTTGGTAGTGGTAGTCCGGTTCCTGGAAAGGTACCGACAGATAATTTCTCTACAAAGTATGTAACGGCAAAGCGATTACCAGCAGGGGATTATGTCTTAAGAGCTAAAGCGGATGATGGTATCCGTGTTTATGTAGATGGAGAAATGGTGATTGATCGCTGGACAGATGGTAATTATACAGAGGATGCAGTTAAGGTTACTATAAAGGATCAGCAAGATAATACCGCAAATAAAGATATTCACTGGATTGAAGTTCGATATTTGAACAATACCGGTACAGCAAAGTTTGATTTTGTCATTGAGCCATATAAAGAAGTGTTAAATACGGATCAGTGGGTTGGGGAAATTTATCCGACTAAAAATCTGACTGGGATACCTGTGATCTTAGGTGGAAATGGATCACAGACGCCAATTTATGACATTGATTTTAATTGGCAGTTAAACTCACCGCATGCTTTAATTCCAGCGGATAATTTTTCTGCAAGGTTTACAAAAACACTAAACCTATCAAAGGAAGGTACTTACAAGCTTAAAACTTCTTTTGACGATGGTGTTAGAGCATATGTAGATAACAAATTGGTTATAGACCAGTGGAAAGATGGAAGTGAACGTGTTGAAGAGACATATATTCCATTGCTTGCAGGGAAACATGTAATAGTCGTTGAGTACTATGATAGTGCGAAAGATGCACGTTTAAAAGTCGATGTGGAGAAATACTCTGACTCACTTCTATATTATGAAAAAGTCCAAAATGTAAGTTATAACTGGAAAGCTGGCTCTCCAAGTTCTATTATTCCATCGGATAATTTCACTGCTCTTTTTGACCAGTCAAGAGAATTTGATGCAGGGAATTATTTTATTCAAACGTTAGCAGATGACACTGTAAGAGTTGAAGTGGATGGACAAGATAAGATCAATCAAAAAATTGATTCAAGTGGTTCAATTAGTAGAGCACTATGGACAAATGTATCAAAAGGTTATCACTCTATTAAAACCCATTATTCAGAGAGTACTGGTGATGCTGCACTATACTCCCATGTCGTCCCTTTAAATGATTGGGTAGCGTATTATTATCAGAATGAGTGGGTTTTAGGGAAACCAGAAGGCTCGAAGGTCCTTTCTTCTGGTAATAATGGAAGACTTTATGAAGATTTTGGTAGCGGTTCTCCTATCCCAAATATCATTTCTAATGATAATTTTTCAGCTAGATACGTAACAGCAAAACAACTACCAGCAGGTGATTATGTATTTAGGACAAAAGCAGATGATGGGATAAGGGTATATGTTGACGGAGAAATGGTATTAGATAGATGGACTGAAAGTGGATTTAAAGATGACGATATTAAGGTCACAATTAAGGATAACTCGACCACTAAGGATATTCACTGGATTGAAGTAAGGTATCTTGAAAAAATAGGTGATAGTAAGATAGATTTTCAGATTCAGCCTTATTCAGAAGTTATTCAGACGGAAAACTGGGTTGGAGAAATCTACTCAAATAAAACACTAAGTGGAATTCCTGTTATATTAGGTGGCAATGGTACGTCAAATCAAATTACAAACTTAGATTTTTCATGGGGGTTAAATAGTCCACATAGATTAATCCCATCTGATAATTTCTCTGCTAGATTTACTAAACGTGTGAATTTGGGTGCAGGAACATATATTTTAAAAACCACTGTAGATGATGGAGTCCGAATTTTTGTGAATGGAAACAAAGTAGTTGATTCATGGCAGAATGGTAGTGAAAGGTTACTAGAAACGAATGTAATCTTAAATTCCGGAAAGCATGAAATTGTGGTAGAGTATTTTGAGAGCGAAAAGGATGCTACATTAAAATTTGAGTTAATTAATATAACCTCACAAAATGGTAAATTTGTATCTTCTATTAACCTACCACTTTATAGGTCGTTTGAAGAACTATCAAATTTTTATATCCATTTACCGTTCTATAATTCTTCATATACTAGATTAGATGAGTTAGGCTATGGTGAACTTGTTTATATTCTTGAAGAAAAACAGTATGGAGCAAGAGTTCAAACTGTTGATGGTAACATAGGATGGGTTCATAAAGATTATTTGGAAAACAACCTAGGAGAGGACTATTGGTTAGTAAAAGAAGGACGTAACTTTAGAGACAATCCAGGTACAAGTGGAACAACAGTTATTGGAAGTGTCTCTGCAGGCGAAAAAGTTAAATTGTTGGAGCATAAATCAGTTGGTGGTACGTATAGTGAATGGTACAGAATTGAAACTCAGTCAGGTCAAAGAGGTTGGATTTGGGGTGCAATAAGTACGGATGGTAATCAAGGCTATAACTTAATAAAGTATGAATTTGATCAAGTTGGTAAAACAGTGAATAAGCTGACTCCATTTACTCCTATAAATACTGTTTCAAATGTAACAGCCGATCAAATTAATAGATATATTGATTCAAAAACTAATGGTAAGCAAACAAGTATGACTGGTATGGGACAAGCATACATTGAAGCTCAAAAACAGAGTGGTTTAAATGCTATATACTTGTTAGCTCACTCAGGTTTAGAAACTGGCTGGGGTACATCTGGAATTGTGAAAGATAAGTATAATTATTATGGGATTGGAGCGATCGATTCAAAGCCTGCTGAAGGTGCCTATAACTACTCTACAAAAGAGGGTGGGATTATTGCTGGAGCAATTTGGATCAGTAATAATTATGTTGTCAGAGCATGGGATAAGGATGATCGAATTCCATATTATCAACCAACTCTTGATAACATGAGAAATGATAATAGCTGGCATCAGTATGCAGCAGATGAAGCTTGGGCAGTGAAAATTGCTTATAATTCTCATGACTTTTATCAATTTATCAACAAGTGATAATGATTTTGCTTTTCAAAGATAGTTCCCTCTGAGGAGATTATCACAGAAAGACTGTAGACAAACTCGGTTAATATCGGGCTAGCCTACAGTCTTTTTTTAGTATGAGATAAAAGGATACGGGTGATGTGTAGGTTTAGTAACATTAATGCTGGATGGTTTGTATTTTAGCTAATAATAAAAACCCGAACTATTGTAATACTCTATTAAAGAGTTATGAAATAGTCGGGCTTTTCTTTGTATTCTGGAGTGATATATAGGATAAGCTACTAAGCAATTCTATATAGCTATAATTATTTTTTCGAGTTTTTAATTGAATGATCTATCTTTTCTGCGTTTACAGTCCAAGTATAATGATTCTTAATAAATTCTCGAGCATTTGCACCCATCTGTTGAATTAGACTCTCATCTTTTGCTAACAATAAAATCTTTTGTTTTAAATCTTCGTTCGTATTTTCATCTAGTAGAAATCCATTATGAGAATCTTGGATCAGATCCTGACATTGTCCAAGTCTAGGAGCAATAACTGGTTTAGCCATTGCCATATATTCGAATACTTTTAGAGGTGAAAAATAAAAGAAATCAATGTTATTGTAAGGAGCAAGAGCGATGTCAAATAGATTTATTGCTCCTGGAACATCTTGATAATTAAGGAAGCCTGTAATGAATACATAATCCTCAATCTCGTAATTTTTTATTTTCTCCTCTAAACGTTCACGCTCATTTCCATCACCAATGATTAAGAATCGGATATTAGGATTTTCTTTAATTAAGCTTGGTATTAGGTCAATTATTCTTTCTACACCATGCCAAGACTTAAGGCTTCCTAAAAATCCAAGTACTGTCTTATTAGCCCATTTCTCATTGATTTGCTTTAATTGCTCAGGAGCAGAGGCATTTAATGTAAACTTATCAATGTCTACTCCATTTGGAATGACAATCGATTTTGTTGTATCGTACTCGTTCTCTTTGAAATAATTTAATAATTCATTGGAAACAACAGTTACAACATTAGCATGTTTAAAGATGAATTTTTCAAACCATCTGGCAAGCTTTAAATAGTATCTGCCTTCAATATCACGTTCATAAATGACTGAACCATTTACTTCATATACAACAGGTATCTTTAATATTTTCCCAACAATTATGGCAGAAATATCATATATAGAGTATCTGTTTATAATACTATCCGGTTTGTGTTTTTTATATAATTTTAATAAACGTAAAATTCTAGGGATATTTAATAACAAGGACTTAATTTCTTTTAGTACCAACTTAGGATAGCTTGATTTAGCCTGTACTAAGCTTTTTTGTAATTTAATATTTTCTAAGTAATTCTGATTTCTTAGAGATAATTCTATTGGGATGATTTCATTACCTATTTCTCGCATCGCATGCATAAATTCATTTGCATGCACTTGCGAACCTTCCCCGGAATGAAACCATGATAGGTATAGAATCTTCATGTTTGTTTTTCCTCACCTTTTAAATTAGCGTTGTATAGTAAACCAATGATAACAAATAGGATGGTAATAGATTGTAAATTATACCATACTTCTGCCACCATTCCCATGACAGCATAGCCAACTAGCGTTAAGTTTAATGTCATACCCAATACTTTTTTCCCTGTGTTTTCACGTGAAATTTGAGAGAAGGTTCTCACGAAAAGATAAAGGTAAAGGCCAGCCATAATAAGAAGGCCCACAATACCATATCTTGCTAAAGTATAGAGATATGAATTATCTGCAAATCTTACAAAGCCATCCTTCATAGGACCTAATCCAAATACTGGTGATTCTTTAAAAATGGTTAAATTTTGTTCCCAATAATAATATCTACTTTTAAATGAGCTAACTGATTCAACAGATTTTTTTATCTTATCTGTGTTACTATTCTTTGTCTCTTTTGTTATGTCCTCTTCTTCATTTCCTGTATTGTTTTCTTCAACATCAGGCTCTTCATCAGTCTCAAAGTTAGTAATCATCTGATCAGCTGCATAATCTAAATAAGGTATTTGTGGGATTAGAAATAAGGCTAATGCAGCAAATATTGCTATAGTAAGGAAACCATTTGTTATTACAGTTAATATTCTTACTTGTCTTGTAATTATCTGCAATAATATCCAATATACAATCACTCCAAGAGTACAAATAACAGCAGTTCTTGAAGTGGTGAAAAACACACTCAATAAGGAGAGAGTTAATAATGCATAAGACCATATTTTATTTCTCTTCACCATAAAAGTAATATAGCTCAATATAAAAGCTACAGCGATGATGAGAAATGACCCGTACATGTTAGGGTTTTGAAAAGTACTGGTAATTCTATGCTGGTTAACAATCATTTTCATTAAACTTTCACTTGATGTATATAACAAGCCAATATGGTAGTTAATATTAAAAATATTAAAAAATTGTAAAACCCCAAATAACTCAATGATCACAATAAATATAAAGAATGGCTTTATAAAGCTACTTATATTCTCTATCTTTACATTTTTTGCAATTAAATAAAAGCTAATATAAAAACCGTATCTATATAACTCAATTAAATCTGCAATTGATGTATATTCTGGTTTTTGGATAATTCCAGATATAGTTGATATAATTAGAGATAGGATACTGAGTAATAAGAAAAGAAATATATAGTCTGATTTCCACACAGTAGTGAGAAGGGATTTTATATTTACTTTAACAAACATTGTAAGAATAATAAAACTAATAAATAGAATAATAAGTGGTATTAGTTTTACAGATATGGCTCCGAAAAGAACACCTGGAGCAGGTTTTAGCATAAGTAGACCAAGTATAAAGATAAATAGAGGGATTTGATAACGTTTGTTTATTAATCTGTTAGGCATAAAAAATTCCTTTCTTTAAAACTTATTCCTCATCTTGTACTTCTGAGATAAAGTCACGTACTTTTTGTTTGTAATTCACTCTGACCATCTGATCCTGAATACTATAGTCCATATCGTCTCCAAAATACTTATTCGCTTCTTTTTCTATTAGGTTTCTTTCATAATCTGAAATTTTTTCTTCAACATTAATATTTAACTGACCTTTTACTTGTTGAATGGCTTGATAGGTTAAATTAATATCATGTTCTAGAGCGATGTTTTTAAACATATAATAAAGAACGAAGCTTGGGTATGAATCCTTGTGACCGTATATAGATTTACCAGTTCTTCCAAGAATATCTTTAATAATAGGATGCTTCATACCACATGAACATTGAGTACTTGTATCAATTGAAATATAATCACCTATTCTATAACGAATAATAGGGAAGGATTTTGACTCTAGATTAGTAATTACGGCTTCTCCATCTATTTCTTCTACGATCATATTCTCCATAGTGATGTGCATATGACCATGTGGACATTCAAACGCAATAATACCTGCTTCTGCAGCACCATATTCACTAATAATCTTCTGGCCGAAAGCACGTTTTGCTTCCTCCTGATATTTATCATAAATCTTTTCAGAAGTACCTTTTACCATTTTTAGGTTAAAGTTATTATTCAGTTTCTTCTTATTAATTAGTTTGGCTACCTCATATATCATGGTTGAATAGCCTTCAACATAATCTGCCTTCTCAAGCTTTTTTGCAAATTCCCTTACATCTTCTTCCTTAAAAGAAAAGATTCGAAAGCGGTTTTGTAAAAAGTCTAAAAATTTCACTTTTTTTTGTTTTTTTCTGTCTATATTATAGCCCCAGAAATAACCATTTCTATCCCATGGCATAACACCATACCAGGAATATCCTCTAAACATTGCAGCACGATGAGCTGCATCCCATTCTTTGTTACGATAGAATGTTAAAACTTGTCCAGAACTACCGGAAGTTTCGGAAAAGAAAAGCTTATTAAACTCATTCTTAATAAGTATTTCGTCATTATTACTAACTAAGTGTTGTTTAGTAATGGTAGGAAACAATTTAATATCTTCCAGTGATTTTAAGTCCTCTGGAGTTACGTTATGTTCATTGAAAAGCTCACGATAGAATGTGGAATGCTCATAAGCCCAAGTAATTAATTCCTTTGCTTTCTTATACTGATGGCTTTTTAAATCATCTATTTCCCAAGATTCGCTACTTTTTAAGAATTTATATTTATTAAATATCTCCTTATTGCGAATTTGAGTACCTAATAAGTAAACAAATTTTGAAATCATGAACGGTTCTCCTTATTTTTATATTTAATTGTTTCTCTTAGTGATTTAAAAAGAAGCTGTAATTTTTTGTTTTCATCAAGTAAGTTTTGCTTTCTTATAAAGAAAAGAAAAGTCATAGCAAGTCCTACAGGTAAATTATACATCCTTCTAAACATGGGTCCTTTTCCAATAAATGTTATATCGTTTAATCGCGTACTAGTTGCTTTTTTTTCATGATAAACAATTGTTATTGGTTCATAAGAGATTGTATAACCTAACTTAGACAAATCTGTAAGGAAGATGTTTTCTTCTCCTGATGGGTACTTTGCACCTAGACCAAAATTTGTATCAAATCTGAGATCACTTTTATTAACTTTCAATAGGTTAATGAAAATCTCAATAGAAGATTTAGTTAATAGGTTACGTTTTGTAACTTTATTTTGAGGTTCCGATGGATAATTTCTAAGAAACATTTCTTTATCAGGATCGTACATCTGGAAACATAATATTTCTGATTTTTTTTCACTAATATTCCTTTGAACAGTTTCTAAACTATCTGGTAGGTACCAGCAATCATCATCAGAAAAAGTAACAATGTTTCCTTTAACATATTCTAAACCAACATTTCTAGCATGAGATAATCCCCTCTTTTGAATTTGAACATGTTCAAATTCAAACTTATATTCTTGAAGTATTTCTTCTACTTTTAGATGATTATCTTGTGAAACAACAATAATTTGAAATTTCTTGTATGACTGTTTATCTAAACTTGAAAATAACCTTGTTAATTCTTTTTCTCTATTTCCCAATGTCGGTATTATAATACTAATCATAACGGGCCTCCTAGCAGCTGAGGGAATAAGTATTTGTCAAAAAATATTGTCGAAAATACAAAACAAATTGTATTATAACATATAATCCCCTAATTTTGGATTAAACAATTATATATCTAAACGAGAGGTTTCAAAAATATTTAATCCACATTACATGTAAATGACATTTGGTAAAACTTATGTAATTTTCTATCTAATCATGTTATTATTTGTGAATGCAGTCATAACTAGTGGACTATGTTATAATATATGTGATTTTATTGATCATTTTATATATATAATTAATCCTTTGATATCCAAGACCTTCATGTTAGTGTCTCTAATAGAAACTGTGATAAAAATTAGGAGTGTGTAATAGATGAATGTAAAAAAGGCTATTATTCCAGCTGCTGGGTTAGGTACAAGGTTTTTACCTGCGACAAAAGCTCAGCCAAAAGAAATGTTGCCAATTGTTGACACACCAACAATTCAATATATTATTGAAGAAGCTGTAGCATCTGGCATTGAGGATATTTTAATAGTAACTGGTAGAGGGAAACGAGCAATAGAAGACCATTTTGATAAGACGTTTGAATTGGAAGAGAGCCTTGAGAGAAAAGGAAAATATACGCAATTAGAAGAAATAAGAAAAATATCTGATATGGTTGATATCCACTATATTAGACAAAAGGAGCCAAAAGGTTTAGGACATGCAATTTGGTGCGCTAGAAAATTCATTGGTAATGACCCTTTTGCTGTGATGCTTGGTGACGATATTGTTGTGTCTGATCCACCGTGTTTAAAACAACTAATCAATGCTTTTGAGGAAAAGGGCTCTTCTATTGTTGGTGTGCAAGAAGTTTCTAGGGAAGAAACATCAAAGTATGGGGTTATAGACATTGCCGAAACGAATAGTGAAAATAGCATACTGAAGGTGAAGGATCTTGTTGAAAAACCTGATCCACAAGTTGCTCCTTCAAATATGGCGATTATGGGTAGGTACGTTCTTACTCCAGAAATATTAGATATTCTAGAGCATATAGAACCTGGCGCGGGGAATGAAATTCAACTTACAGATGCGCTTAAAAAGTTAAATGAGGTACAAGATATCTTTGGATATAATTTCTCTGGTAGAAGATATGATATTGGAGATAAATACGGATTTGTACAGGCTACAGTAGAATTTGCTTTACAAAGAGATGACTTAAAGGGTCCTCTTCGTAAATGGTTGAAGGAAATTATTGGCGATTGATAACCAGGTGAAATAAAAAAACACCTTAAAGAACCTTGTCTTATGACAAGGTTTTAAAGTGTTATATTTACATTGAAAGGACGTAATTGTTTATGTGGATGGAAATAGTGCTCTGGATCTTAATAGGGCTATCAGTTTATATTTATGTCGGATATCCAATTTTGTTGAAGTTTTTATCCATTTTTATTAAGAAAGAAAATCAAAGTAGTCAAGACTATAGACCAACAGTGTCCCTCTTTATAGCAGCCTACAACGAGGAAAAAGTAATTAAAGAAAAAATTGAAAATGCATTGCAACTGGACTACCCAGAAGATCTTCTAGAAATAATAGTTGTTTCGGATGATTCTACAGATAAAACGAATCAAATTACACAAAGTTTCTCAGAGAAATATGCTAATGTTCATCTTAATATAGTAAAAGGAAGAAAAGGTAAAACAGCCGCATTGAACAAATCTGTCCATTTGGCTAAGGGGGATGTTTTAGTTTTTTCAGATGCAAACTCAATGTATGATGAAGATGCATTAATGGCACTTGTTAAGCACTTTAATGACCCATCAATTGGAGGAGTTTGTGGAGAGCTTAGATTACTAAATTCGACTAACTCTTCTATAGGAGAATCAGAAGGAGCTTACTGGAAATATGAAAAACTTTTAAAACAACTTGAAACAATAACCGGAACATCAATTGTCGCAAATGGCTCAATATATGCTTTGAGAAAAGAACTATTTAAGCCTATGAATCCCAATGTAGGAGATGATATGCAAAACCCATTAATTATCATTTCTCAGGGAAAACGTTTTATTTACGAGCCTAATGCTATTGCAAGGGAAGAAACGTCTACTGAGTCTAAAGAAGAGTTTAATCGTAAAGTAAGAATCGTTACAAGAAGCTTTACAGGAATTATGCACTATGCATACGTGTTAAATCCTTTTAGAAATTTTGACTTCTTTTATAAATATATGTCGCATAAGTTTCTTAGATGGCTTGTTGCTTATTATATGATTGCAATTTTTTTAATTAACCTTTTCTTGTTAGATAAAAGTCCTTATATGGTTATCTTTATTTTACAATGTGCCTTTTATGTACTAGCACTTATGGGTATTAAATGGAAAACCAAATTGACGTATATCCCCTATTACTTTTGTCTAGTGAACTATGCTGCCTTACTTGGTACAGTTCGTGCGATGTCTGGTAAACGTCAAGCGACATGGAAACCTACTTCAAGGTGACTTTTATATTGACGTAAGTGATAAATTTAATTCGTTACTTATTAAAAAGACTAAAACAGACTTTTTTAAAGGTTTGTTTTAGTCTTTTTAAATGCCATTTCTAAAGTATAATTCTTAGCTAAAACAATATTAGTTGATTTGTGCGAAAGGTACGTATCTCCAGCATAAGTTGTGAGAATGGTGAGGTTCCACAGGCTAATAAGTTGATGAAGTTCCTAGACACCTGTTGAAAGCGAATGCTTCTATGGGAGATTGGTGTTAAAAGTATAAGGAATAGGTAACAGATTGTAACAATCTATTCCATTAAAGGTACAAGTCTAAGAAGAAAAAATGCCACTAAACTTCATAGAGGAGCTTTTTCCTAATCCTTAAAGCAATGCAAGAGAGTTAACGAAAAGAGAGTAGGTTAAATAAATCAGGCAGCATTTCTTTTGCTGGTCGCCTATAAGTAGTAGGTGCCTAGCGTATTTATATAATGTATAAGAAGTTTATGGTGGTCCTTATTAATAGGTAGTATGTAGCTGTAATAATTACTTAAATAAAAAACAGTAGCCCATGATGAGCTACTGTTTTTTGTTTAGTTTATTTTTCTCGCATTCGAGTAGTTGTAGTATTGGGTGACATTCTTTTAATCATATTAATAAGTGGCTTTCTTTTCCCTATTAAACCGATGATTTCTGCTGTTAATTGAATAACTATAATAAGGACTCCGATTATTATTAATGAAACCCATAATGTAGATGTTGAGAAAATAATCGCTGAAAACCCAAATAGAATTCCGATTCCATATATAATCAGTACAGTTTTTCTATGGCTAAATCCCATTGCAATTAAACAATGATGTAAATGGGATTTATCAGGTGCTGATATTCTTTGTTTGTTAAGTACACGTCGAACAATAGCGAAAAATGTATCAAATATTGGAATACCTAGAATAATAATTGGAATAATTAAACTAAATAGGGTTACACTCTTAAATAGTCCCATCATTGAGATAACTGCTATGGAGTAACCTAAGAATAAGGCTCCTGTGTCACCCATAAATATTTTAGCTGGATGGAAATTAAAATATAAGAATCCGATAATACTTCCAATTAATATAATACATAATGGGACAATAACAAATTGATTATTTAGAACAGACATTGCAAGTATTGAACCAATAGCTATAGCTGAAACTCCTCCAGCAAGCCCATCTAATCCATCAATTAAGTTAATTGCATTTGTTACACCAACAATCCATAAAATTGATAAGATTACACCGAGAGTACCTAGTTCAATTCTATCTCCAAATGGAAATGTAATGAAGTCTATATCAATGCCGGAAAACACAACAATACTTGCTGCAAGGATTTGCCCAATAAATTTCACCTTAGCAGATAACGTGTATTTATCATCCAAGATACCTATTGCTAAAATTATGAGAGCCCCAATACTAGCAGGAACAATGTTGGGAATTTGTGGCTTTAAGTAAATGAAACCAGCAATTACACCAAATACTATAGCTAATCCGCCTAGTCTTGGCATTAATGATTGATGAACTTTCCTATGGTCTGGTTTATCTACAAATCCATATTTTACAGCAATATGTTTAACAATTGGTGTGGTTATTAGTGTTACAATGAGTGATATACAAAAAGCGATAATATAATTTACTAGTGTGTCCATTCGTTCACCTCTTAATATAAAGGTTCTTTTTAGGCTACCTATGTTAGCATAACAGATTTTAAGTAAATATCAATTGAAAGTTTTGGTGTTCATTTGTAAAATAGATGAAATTTTTAATTATGTGCATATTTCATATACCCAATACAATCTTTAGGTAAATATTTTTTTTACTTTTCCTCTTCGATATAGATATCCAAACCTCTATAAATATTACTTCTACTATTTGTTAAGTCCACTATCCAATCATGAAATTCACTCTCATCATCAATTGGTATATAGCATTCCACTATTACATCCTCTGCATAATGGATATTTTTAATTAATGTGGATGTATTTCTTAACTCATTTTCCAATTTACCTAATAGAGTGTAATCAACTTTAATTTTAATCACACGCATTAACCTTCTTTCAACGATCCCTGCAGCCTGTAAGCCTTCTGAAACAGACTTTCCGTATGCGCGGATAAGTCCACCGCCCCCGAGCTTAATCCCACCGAAATAGCGAGTCACAACGACGACCGTGTCTTTTAGGCCTTTCTTTTTTAAGACCTCTAGCATGGGGACACCAGCTGTACCTGTTGGTTCGCCGTCATCGTTGGCCTTTTGGATCTGGTCATTCTCACCAATTAAGTAGGCTGAACAATTATGATTGGCATTGTGATGCTTCTTTTTTATTTGTTGAATAAAGGAAATGGCTTCTTCCTCTGTAGTCACGCGTTCTGTGTAACAGATAAACCGTGATTTTTGGATAATAATTTCATGCTCTCCATAGCCTTTTACGGTATAATAATGTGAAAGCATGCTTGCACACCTCCTGACAAGCAAGCAGATTTAGAATAGTACATTCCTTTATTATAAAACGACATTTTTTTTACTTCAATCGTTAATAATGTGACAAACTAATTACAAAACCATAAATGTGATGATTACGGAGGGTTTTAAATGAACTCCAATAAAAAAATGGATAGCAAAATACTTGATGAAGTTTTAGATAAAATGATAAATACGGTGGATGGTAGTAAGGACGAGATTTTTCAAATTGGTGAGCAATCACGTCAACAGTATGAATCACTTGTTGAAGAGTTAAAGGAAATTAAGTTTCAAGTTGGCAAGGTTATTGAGGATGGAGACAAGCTTGAGGCACATGCACGATTTGCTCGAAACCGTCTGTCGCAGGTTAGTAAGCATTTTAGAGAATTCTCTGAGGATGAAATTCGAGATGCTTATGAGAAAGCACATAAGCTTCAAACCGAACATTCGATGCTACAGCAGCACGAAAAGCAATTACGTGACCGTCGAGATGAATTAGAGCGTAGGTTATTAGGGCTGCAAGAAATCATCTCTCGTTCAGAGGCACTCGTTAGCCAAATTACGGTTGTGCTTAATTATTTAAATAGAGATTTACGACAGGTTGGAATACTTTTAGAGGATGCACAGAAGAAACAGGATTTTGGTTTGCGGATTATAGAGGCACAAGAAGAGGAGCGAAAGCGTGTATCACGTGAAATTCACGATGGTCCTGCACAGATGCTTGCCAATGTGATGATGCGCTCAGAGCTAGTTGAACGGATATTTAAGGAACGAGGGGCTGAAGAAGGTTTTAAGGAAATTCGTAATTTGAAGAAAAATGTACGAAATGCATTATACGAGGTTCGAAGAATTATTTATGACTTAAGACCAATGGCATTAGATGACTTAGGTCTGATCCCTACCCTCAGAAAATATATGAATACAATCGAAGAATATAATGGAAATACGAAAATTCATTTTCAAAGTATGGGAGATACGGTAGAAACCAGATTGCCTTCACGATTTGAAGTCGCGCTTTTTCGCTTAGCGCAGGAGGCAGTTACAAATGCCTTGAAGCATGCGGAAGCAACGGAAATTAACGTAAAGGTCGAAATTACAAAAGAAATGATCACATTAGTTGTGAAAGATAATGGAAAAGGGTTTAACATTAAGAAAAAAGTGGGTAATAAGGATAAGAAATCTTTTGGACTCATTGGTATGAAAGAACGAATAGATCTTCTAGATGGGAAAATAACAATAGATTCTAAAGAGGGATTAGGGATTTTTATCATGTTTCAGGTGCCTAATCAGCAATAATTGAGAAAACAAACCATTTAATTTGGTCTAAAGACATATTGACGGACTAGCTAGCCAATAGACTAGAATAGGATTGTGGGGAGGCATACGTATGAAAACAAAAATCGTAATTATTGATGACCATCAATTGTTCCGTGAAGGTGTAAAACGCATCTTAGACTTTGAGCCAAGCTTCGAGGTTGTTGCGGAAGGTGATGATGGTGAAGATGCATTAGAAATAGTTGAATCACATAAGCCTGATGTTGTGATTATGGATATTAATATGCCAAACATGAATGGCGTAGAAGCAACAAAGCAGTTAATAGAAGCTAATGAGGATACAAAGGTCATTATTTTGTCCATCCATGATGATGAAAACTATGTTACACATGCGTTGAAAACAGGTGCTAGAGGCTACTTGTTAAAAGAAATGGATGCTGACACACTAATTGAAGCAGTAAAGGTTGTCGCAGACGGAGGCTCTTATTTACATCCGAAGGTCACACATAACCTTGTGAATGAGTTTAGAAGATTGGCAACGTCAAGTGGACAAGCTACCCCTACGCAACCACTACAGCCAGAAATTCGTCGCCCATTACATATTTTAACTCGTCGTGAATGCGAGGTTCTACAAATGCTAGCAGATGGAAAAAGCAACCGTGGGATCGGTGAGGCTTTATTCATTAGTGAAAAAACAGTTAAAAACCATGTGAGTAACATTTTACAAAAAATGAACGTAAACGACCGAACTCAAGCTGTTGTGTTTTCCATTAAAAATGGCTGGGTTGAAGTAAAATAATAGATGGATAAGAATTCAGCTCTTTTGGGGCTGTTTTTTTTGTTTTTAAATTATTTAATCTACTCCGAACGACTAAATGTTCATTTACTTATAAATGAAGATATTATTCCATCTAATACCTGCATAATCCACGCATAGTAAAAATCAATATTGAAAAAACGACCAGATAAAAACCACCTAAAAAAACCTTCAGCTCCATTAGTCACTCCCTCTAAATTATGTCATAATAGAAAAAGACCAAAGCATATAATATAGAACTAATGAAAATTAAATTTAATTCCATTAAAATAATTAAGACAATCTAATTGGACAAGGAAGGTACCTAAATATGAAAACGGCTATTTTAACAGATAGTACAGCCTATATTCCTAAACAAATACGCGAACAATACAACATACATATGATTCCCCTCAGTGTTATCTTTGGAAGTGAGACTTACCAAGAGGAGGTTGAGATTACAGCGGAGGAGTTTTTTGCTGAAATGAAGCAACATCAAGAGCTCCCAACTACTTCTCAACCACCAGTTGGGGAATTTGTCGAGCTTTTTGAAGCATTGTCAAAGGAGTATGATGCAGTGATTTCCATTCATCTTTCGAGTGGGATTAGTGGTACATATAATGGTGCGCTAACAGCTGGGACAATGGTAGAGGGGATTAAGGTGTACCCATTTGATTCTGAAATCAGCTGTATGGTTCAGGGGTTTTATGCACTTGAGGCAGCGGAATTAGCAGAAGACGGTGCAGAACCAGAAAAGATTATGGAGCGGTTAAATGAGATGAAGCGATCTATGCGTGCTTATTTTATGGTGGATGACTTAACAAACCTACAGCGCGGTGGCCGTCTAAGTGGTGCTCAAGCGCTAATTGGTAGTCTACTTCAAGTAAAACCAATTCTTCACTTTGTCGACAAAGTAATCGTGCCTTTTGAAAAAATTCGCACTAAGAAAAAAGCTCTTAATCGAGTGTATGAATTGTTTCATGAAGACGCCAGTCAAGAAATTCCGATGCGAGCAGTGATTATTCATGCTAATCGTCCCGACGAAGTTGAAGGCATAAAAAGAGATTTAGAGCAAAAATACCCTCATGTCGAATTTATGATTAGTTATTTTGGTCCAGTTATCGGTACACATCTAGGTGAAGGGGCTATTGGACTAGGTTGGTATAAGAAATAAGTCACGGAGAACTTTGGCGTATTTTGGAGATATATGGTGGAAAAGTACGAATGTTACACTACTTTTATCCTATCTTTTTATTGGAATATGGACAGATGGAAAACCTTCCCTCATACTGCAAGTAAATAAACTTTTATTGGGGAGGTTTTCTAGTTAAATGGACACTACTTCCACCCGCACTCGCTATACTACAAAGGAAGAATCAAAGCGTACATATCGTCATTGGACAACCTTAGAAGACCGTAAATTACTGCAATTAAGAAACAATGGAATGAAATTTCGCTTAATCGCAAAGGAACTTCAACGAACACCAATTAGTGTTGAAAAACGCTACCGCAAAATCCTTCAAAATCAATGGGGTGAATCATGAGATTTATCTTAAAGGATCAATGTTTATCTCCAACATTCCTACATCAAGAGGGCTTACCTTTTTCTCGAATTGAAGCCTTACCTCACATATCGACCAATTATCAATTCAATCATTTACCACAACTTCAATCATTTTTATCAGGAAAGGAATTACTCTTATCTGAAATTCCTTTTCCGGTAGATATTATTCATACTCACTACGAAAATGGCTGTATTCAACTCAATTACGGAATAACCAAAAAGCAAAAGACGAAATGCTGTCATCGTTGTGGAAATCAAGATGAACATCTATTCGCATCCTTTGACTGTGCTAAATGTGGAGAGAAGGACTGCACCTACTGTCGGAAATGCATAATGATGGGCAGAGTTAGTGAATGCACGCCGCTTTATTACTGGAGTGGACCCGAAGAGAAATCCTCTTCACAAACCGTCTTTACCTGGGAAGGAACCTTGTCACCAGGTCAAATGCAGGCCTCCGAAAAAGTGGTCAGCACAATAAAAGAAAACAAAGAAATATTAGTATGGGCTGTATGTGGTGCAGGGAAAACAGAGGTTCTTTTCGAAGGGATTTACCAAGCGTTGAAGGATCATAAACGTGTGTGTATTGCTACACCGAGAACCGACGTTGTGCTAGAACTTGCCCCTAGGTTAAAAAAAGTGTTTCCAGAAACGAGTATTAGTGCTTTATATGGTGGAAGCGATGATAAAGCCAAGCCAGCGACTCTCGTCATTTCCACAACACATCAGCTTCTTCGTTTTAAAGAAGCCTTTGACGTTATCATCGTTGACGAAGTAGACGCCTTTCCATACACCGCAGATCAATCTCTTCAATTTGCTGTTCAAAAATCACGAAAAAAACAAAGCTCACTTATATACTTAACGGCTACACCTTCACAAACGTGGAAAAAAGAAGTTGCTCTAAACAGGCGACCATTTGTAAAGATACCAGCTCGGTACCATGGACACCCTCTGCCTGTACCAGAGTTTCACTGGTGTGGTAATTGGAAAAAGCAGTTAACAAAGAATCAAGTACCAGCAAAGGTTATCGACTGGCTTAAGGAAAGACTAGGAAATGATAAACAAGCCTTTTTATTTGTGCCTTCTATTCAAGTAATTGATCAGGTCGTAACAATTTGCCAAAAGCTTGATTCAAGAATTCTAGGGGTGCATGCTGAAGATCCAGAAAGGAGGCAAAAGGTAACCGCCTTTCGAAATAAAGAAATTCCGATTATTGTTACCTCAACCATTTTGGAACGGGGTGTTACGATTCCAAATAGCGACGTTGCTATTTTGGGAAGTGAAGAAGAAATTTTTACAGAGAGTGCACTTGTCCAAATTTCAGGGAGAGTAGGAAGAAGTGCAGCCTATCCAACCGGAGTCATAAGGTTCTTTCATTTTGGCAAAACAAAAGCGATGATAGATGCCAAAAGACATATCTGTCAGATGAATGAAGAGGCAATGAATAATGACTATATTACCATAAAAAGGTAAATATCTTCTCAAATGAACGGCGTTATGTCATAATAAAATATGCGTTTAAACAACTGTAAAAATGAGGAGAAGAAGAGATGGTAACGAATGCCATGGAGCGTATAATAAATGATTTATTAGATGAATATAAAAATCGTCTTTCTTTAACCTGTACCTGTAACGAATGCTTAGATGATATTCTAGCTCTTACCTTAAATGGAATTAAGCCTAGATATGTTACAAATCCTGATAAAGTGATGTACGTGAAAGCGGAATATTTCGATAAGCAACAAATGACCTCTCTCTTAGTGAGACTAGCTGAATGTGCCAAATTTGTTTCAGATCACCCGACGTGTAAAACACAAACAAAGGAGCATGATCCTTATTCATTGCCTAATTTGTCATGACCATTTATCCAATAAGATGTCATGGACAAGTTTGCTTTTGTCATCAAAGAAGCCTATCTGTGATACGTGCACCGAGTCATTATCTAAGATTACAGGGCCAACCTGTCCTAGCTGCTCTCGACCTCAAGTCACAACTACCCTCTGCTTAGACTGTATGAAATGGAATGATCATCCCGTTTGGAAGCAACAGCTTGATAAAAACATTTCTATTTATTCGTATACGGATTTTATGAAAGAGGTACTTGCAGCCTTTAAATTTCGAGGTGATGCAGAGCTTGTCACTATTTTTCATAAAGAATTTATGGACATGTATCAAAGAAGGTACGAAAAAGAAAAGCTAGATTATGCTGTCCCGATCCCTCTTAGTATGGAGAGACTTTACGATCGAGGCTTTAATCAGTCTCAATTATTAGCAAATTGTCTTCCACTCCCACAAGTTGATATCCTCAAGCGAATTCATCTAGAAAAGCAATCCAAAAAAACAAGACAACAACGAATAGCAGCAGAAAATATGTTTTCTATTAAAGATCCAGCGTTAATTAGAGATAAGAAGGTTCTCTTGGTTGATGATTTATACACAACGGGAACCACCCTACGACATGCGGCAAAAGTGTTGAATGAAAATGGGGCTAAGCTCGTGTTTTCCCTAACGTTAATTCGTAGCTAAAAAAATCTCTGAAACTGCCGATATAACAAATAGAACAGTCAACGAATAGGAGAATGCAAGATGGGAGAATTAGCGAATTGTCCGAAATGTAATGCATTATTTGTCCAAACACAATTTAGAACCGTTTGTGACGCTTGCTATAAACTAGAAGAAAAAAAGTACGAAATCGTTTATCAATTTTTGCGTAAACGTGAAAATCGTAAGGCTATGCTTCACGAGGTTGTTGAAGCTACAGAAGTAGATCAAGAGCTTATCTTAAAATTCATCCGTCAAGGTAGAATTCAGCTCTCCAATTTTCCTAATCTAGGATATCCATGTGAAAAGTGCGGGAAAGTGATTAGAGAGGAACGACTATGTGAAAGCTGTAAAAAGGACATTCACAAGCAATTAGATCAAATAGAGCAGGAACAATTGATTAGTGAGCGTAATAGAGTACAGGAAGGAAAAACTACTTATTACTCACAAAGTCCTAAAAAATAAAAATAGCTAAACATTTGAACGACAAATCCGATATATCACCTATATAAATGATCGTAGAAAGTGAGGGAATGTCATGAAGATAAATAACATGGGTTCAATGGGGATTAACCCATATAAGCGTAACGCAGAAAAAAATGCTCAAGCTTCGTTACCTTCCCAAGGTAAAGAGGATAAAGTAGAGATTTCCTCAAAAGCGATTGATCTTCAGCAAACAAATGAGGTTGTAAAGGCGAGACAGGAAAAGGTTCAAGCCATTAAAACACAGGTTGAAAATGGTACGTATACAATTGATCCAAAAGCAATTGCAAAGGGATTACTTCAATTCTATCAAAAATGAGCGGTAACACACTAATGGAGGGTTATTTATGGTAGCAGAAAATTTAATTCACACGTTAGAAAAGCTTTTACAGCTCCATCAAAATCTCTATCAAGTAGCCCTTCAAAAAACTGATTATTTGAAAGAGAACAACGTCGATAAGCTGAAAGAGCTGTTAAAAAAAGAGCAAATGTTTGTTCAAGCCATCAAACAAGTAGAAGCGGAACGAATTCAATATACAGTCGAATTTCTTGGAACTGAAGATGAGGTTAGCCTATCTGCTTGTATTGATAAGGCAGAAGGTGACAATAAACAAAAACTTGAAGAAATTGCACGTGAGTTTGCGAGCATAATGGACAAGCTAAAGGCCGTTAATCAATTGAATCGAGACTTAACAAATCAGGCACTTCAATTTGTTTCTCTATCGCTAGACATGCTTATGCCACAGCAATCGATCTCTAACTATCAACGTCCGGACGGTAAGGTTTCACAAGCAGGAGACTTAAAAAATAGACAATCTATCTTTGATTCACAAGCATAACGGAGGGAGGAAAAAGATATGACATCAACGTTTTTTGGTTTAGAAATAGCGAAGCGCGGAATGTTCACGCAACAAAGCGCGCTATCAACAACAGCCCATAATATAGCAAACGCGAATACACCAGGATACACACGTCAGCGTGTTAACTTTGTTCAAACAGAAGCCTATCCACCTGTTTCAAAAAATAGCCCCGTTATTCCTGGTCAATTAGGTACTGGAGTAGAGGCTGGAACGGTTGAACGAGTGAGAGAGAGCTTCCTAGATGTTCAATATCGAAATGAAAATAATAAAGTAGGCTATTGGGAGAATCGTGCAAATGCTCTTGAAAAGATGGAAGAAATCATGAACGAGCCTTCTGACACGGGACTTTCCGTGACAATCGATCGTTTTTGGCAGTCATTACAGGATCTGGCAATCAACCCAACAAACGCAGGAGCTCGTTCTGTTGTTCGTGAACGAGGAATTGCGTTAGCAGAAACCTTTAACTACCTATCTACTTCTCTTACATCTATTCAAGGTGACCTGAAGAATGAATTAAATGTATCTGTGAAAGAAATTAATTCACTAGCAAACCAAATCAATAATATTAATAAACAAATCTCTCAGGTAGAGCCTCATGGCTACTTACCAAACGATTTATATGATGAACGTGACCGATTAATCGATCAGCTTTCTTCTTTAGCAAACATCAAAGTGTCAAATACCTCTTCTGGAGGAAATCCACTAGCGGTGGCAGAAGGCTTATCAACTATCCAGTTAGTCGATGACTCTGGAAATGTACTAGGAACACTTGTAGATGGACAAACAAAATCAGTTAATGAATTCAAAGTAGGTTATAACGCGACGAATGGCTTAGTTGAAAATGTCTCACTTGGTGCAGCATCAATTGAGATTATGAATTTTAACAATACTGGGAAGATTAGTAGTTTAATTGATTCATTCGGCTATACGTATGATAATGCTGGAACTCAGATTGAGCAGGGCTTATATCCTGAAATGCTTGCAAAGCTTGATACAATGGCGTTTGAGTTTGCGAAGCAATTTAATACCATTCATCAAGAGGGCTGGAGTGTTGAGGATTATAATTCAGGAACGAAAACACCTGAGGACTTCTTTTCATTTGGTGGGTCATCATTAACAGATGCAAAAGGAGCTTCATCGCTTATCCAAGTATCCGATGCAATTAGATCGTCAACTGATCATATTGCTGCTGCAATGCCTGGTGCAGACGGAACCGTTGCAATCGGAGATAGCTCTAATGCAATTCGATTATCAGAAGTGAAAAATGGAACCTTCCTAATCGGTGGCGAAACAACAACAATCCAAAACTACTATGAAGGTATTATCGGTGGAATGGCCGTTGACACTCAGGAAGCGGAGCGCTTAACAACCAATAGCCAAACACTAAGAGATTCAGTCGATACTCGCAGGCAATCAGTCAGTGCTGTTTCCCTAGACGAAGAAATGACAAATATGATTCAATTCCAGCATGCCTACAACGCATCAGCTCGAATGATCACGATGCAGGACGAGATCCTTGATCGTATCATCAACGGCATGGGGATATCAGGAAGGTAGGTAAGAAAACATGCGCGTAACGCAAAGTATGCTAGCAGCTAATTCACTAAAAAACTTAAGTAAAAGCTACTCCAATATGGGCAAATACCAAGACCAACTAGCAACAGGCAAAAAAATCAATCGACCTTCTGATGACCCAGTTGTTGCGATTAAAGGAATGTTCTATCGTACGAATTTAACTGAAGTTGAACAATATAAGCGTAACTTAAATGAAGGGTATCAGTGGATGGAAAGCTCGGAGCAGGGGATTGAGCATGCGACGCAGGTGACTCAAAGAATTCGTGAGCTTTTGGTACAAGGAAATAATGGTTCGAATAGTACCGAGGATTTAAAGGCGATTGCCGTTGAGATTGGTCAATTGAAAGAGGATTTAGCAGGTGTTGCTAATACTCAGGTGGCCGGAAGATATATCTTTAATGGGACAAAAACAGATAGTAAACCTGTGACGATAAATGGTGATGGAACAATTTCGGTTGCGATGAATACAGAAGCATTCAATGTAGAGGTATCAAAAGGGGTTCAATTAAAGGTTAATATAAATCCTACCAATGTTTTTGGACAAGAATTTTTTAATACATTACAATCGATTGAGGATTCCCTAAACTCAGGGAATATGACAAATGGTGATGAGCTTCTAAGTAAGCTTGATGGTCATTTTGATGTGATGTCCGCAGAACGCTCTGAAATTGGCGCAAGATACAACCGCTTAGAAATGATAGATGCCCGTATTCAAGATCAAGAAATTATTGCGAACCGAATTCTTTCTGAAAATGAGGATGCTGACTTAGAAAGAGTCATTACAGATCTTACGATTCAAGAAAGTATTCATAGAGCTTCTTTAGCGGTTGGATCGAAGGTTATTCAACCAACTCTCATTGATTTTCTAAGATAAACTAATAAAGATATAGGTCTGACGCATACTTGATGAGTCAGACCTTTTTAATAGAACTTTTTATATAGATTTTATAGGGAGTGAGAAGAAATGAATGTCCCGCAAATACGAATGCAAAGTATATCTGCGCAAATTAGTATTCATACTAATAAGGCAGAGCAATCAATCCAGCAACCAAAGGCAGAGTTATCTATTGAGCAGCCGAAAGCAACGTTACATATTGAGACAACCCCTTCCCGCTTAACAATTGATCAAACAGAAGCATGGGCAGATATGGATTTAAAGCATGTATCAAGACGCATACAGGAAGCAGTAGAAAAAGGGAAGCAGGATATTCTAGAAGGAATATCTAGAAGAGTTCAAGAGGGGGAACAATTAAAAAGAATTGAAAATGGAGGGAATCCGATTTCAGAAATCTCTCGAAGTAGAAGTGGGAAGCCACCACAGCCCATTAATATTCGATTTATTCCTTCCACAGGAAGCGTGAAAATTCAATATGAGCCTGCGAAGGTGAATATTGAGGTGCAAGAGAATAAGCCAAAGATTGAAGTTGACATTAATAAACCGATTATTGACTTTACACCAGGTACAGTTGAGGTAGAATTGGAGCGCTACAATGACTTGCAAATTGACTTTGTAGAAGGAAAGAAGGGAATAGAATAGATGAAAATTGAAACAAAATATCATGGAGAGATTACGTTAGAAGAAACATCCATTATGCACTTTCAGAATGGGCTTCCAGGTTTTATAGAAGAAAAGAAATTTGTCCTTCTTCCATTAGATAGTGAATCTCCATTTATGATTTTACAGTCGATTGTAACGAAAGATTTAGGATTTATATTAGTCAATCCATTTCAATTCTTCCATAGCTATGAGTTTGAGCTTTCAGCAGTAGATAAAGAGCTATTAGAGATAAAGGAAGAAAAGGATGTCGCTGTTTGGACTATTTTAACAGTAAAGGATCCATTTGTAGAATCAACAGCAAATCTACAAGCGCCCGTTATTTTTAACATTCGAAACAATGTCGGAAAACAAGTTATCTTAAATCATACGATGTATCAAACGAGGGAAAAACTGTTTCCTGAAAAAATAGAGAAATAGGAGGTGGAAGTATGCTTGTTCTAACAAGAAAATTAAACGAATCGATTCAAATTGGCGAAAATATTGAAATTACAGTGCTATCGGTGAAGGGGGATCAAATTAAGCTTGGAATTAAGGCTCCACAAGATATTGAGGTTCACCGAAAAGAGGTTTATATGTCTATTCAAGAGTCCAACAATGAAGCAGCTTCTATCCTCCCCAATATCATCGACATCTTAAAGAACACATCGAAAAACCTTAAGTAAAAAAACTTGAGGTTTTTTTCTTTTTTCTACAAAAACTATAAAACTATCTTAAAGCCTGTCGATATATATAGTAAGAGGTTGAACAAGTGGCGGCCGACACAAGTGACACCTTAAATTAGAAGATTCACAGGGACGTGAATCAACATACATTCAGGGAGGAAACATTAAAATGAGAATTAATCATAATATCGCAGCTTTAAACACTTATCGTCAGTTGAATAGTGCTTCAACTGCACAATCTAAATCTATGGAGAAATTATCTTCAGGTCTTCGTATTAACCGTGCAGGAGATGATGCTGCAGGTCTAGCAATCTCTGAAAAAATGCGTGGACAAATTCGTGGTTTAGACCAAGCATCTCGTAATGCTCAAGATGGTATAAGCTTGATTCAAACTGCCGAAGGTGCATTAAATGAAACTCACGATATTCTTCAACGTATGCGTGAATTATCTGTTCAAGCTTCTAATGATACAAACACCGATACTGACCGTGGAGCAATTCAAAAGGAAATTGACCAATTAACAAATGAGATTGACCGTATTGGTAATACAACACAGTTTAACAATAAAAATTTATTAGATGGCTCTCAATCTCAAAGTGTAACTTTAAATAATACAAATACCAAAGTACTAAAAGCCGAAGTAGTAACTAGCACAGAAACAGGAACCTACTCACTTCAAGTAGCAAATAAGAGTACTACTGCTGCAAATTTAGCGGCTAATGGAACTGGGGTTACAAGTGCAGATATTACTATTAATGATACTGGTTTCGATGTAAATCAATCATATTCAGTTAAAGTTGAAGATGGTAGTAATAGTGGTAAAAAATTAACTTTTATGAGTGAAGATGGTACTGTTATTGATACACAAGATGATGTAGATGTATCAAGTGCTGTTAGTTTAGACGCAAGTGGCACAACAACATTAGGAATTGGTGCTGGTAAAATTACTGGAAACGGTACTATGAAATTTGATATTGGTATTAAGGCTGACTATACGGTAACTAATACTACGACTAACCAAGCTACAGCTAAAACTTTGACAACAACTGATGGTACTGTTAATGTTGGGGCATTCCAATTAACGGTTGATAAAACTTTAACTGATGCTACTGATGCTACTGCATTAGGAGTAAGTGGTGAAGCAGTTCAGTTGCAAATTGGTGCAAATGAAGACCAAAATATGCTAGTTGCAGTTAGAGATATGAGAGCACAAAATTTAGGTGTGGATAATATTGATGTTTCTTCATACGATAATGCTAAAGATGCAATTTCTACTATTGACAATGCTATAAAAACTGTATCAGAAGAACGTTCAAAACTTGGTGCATACCAAAACCGTTTAGAACACACAATTAACAACTTAGGTACATCTTCTGAAAACCTAACAGCTGCAGAATCACGTGTTCGTGACGTAGATTATGCTTTAGCTGCATAAGCAGTGAAAAGCACAGTCGTCCTAGCTGGTAACGGCTAGAGATCATAATCGGGTGAATTGCTGGAAACCCCTTAGAGCTTTTCTTACCACAACGTAGTTGGAAACGACATGCGTGATTGGTTTGAAAAAAGAAAAGATTGGGCAATCAGCAGCCAAGCTCCTGTCTCGAAAGAGTGGAGAAGGTTCAACGACTAGGATAGACCATCTAAGGTGAAAGCTATGGTGATGAAATCCGTAGGTGAAACAATGTACATCAGCATTGTGAATCCGAAGTGCCCGACCCCTACTAGAATGCTAGAGGGTGAAGATATAGTCTAGTCATTTATGAAAATAAATGTTCGCACGATGGCGAAAGAAATGATGAACCAAACTAAGAATTCTATTCTTAGCCAAGCTGCTCAAGCAATGCTTGCTCAAGCTAACCAACAACCACAAGGAGTTCTCCAACTTCTTCGTTAATTTTAGATTATTTGAAAGGGACTCTAGTTTTTACTAGGGTCTCTTTTATCATTTTCACATTGGAGGGAATTTGATTGGAATTGGAAGTGAAAATTAGTTACGAAGATAAGGGATATCAATTAGAAGTGTATCCTTTCAATGGGAACTTAATTAGTGCATCCCATTTTGAGTCAAAAGATAGTCTTGAAGACACTATTAAAGTTGTTGAAAGGTTATTAAATAAGATTAATATTACGGAGGAATACGTTCATTTTTCTAGTAACTGTAACGGTGAAAAAAGAAGAGTATTAAGTATTGAAGACATAAAAAACTTTGCAGAACAAGATTTTAGAGAGTACTTGTAATAACAGTAAAATCAAGCATATATCATAATATTGAACATACATGTCCATGATGTTCATCAAATGGGGCTTCTCTCTTCGGAGGGAAGTCTTTTTTCTATTTTGGAGGAGGAATCGTAATCATGACAAATCAATCTGCAAAACGTGTGAACATTGTTAGCCTAAAGCTGATGAAGGAATCAAGCATCCTTTACAAAAATCGAAGTGTACGAAGCCCGGAAGATGTTTATCAATTGTTGAAGCAGTTCTTAGGGGACGTGGATAGGGAATACTTTGTTGTTGTTTGTTTGGATACAAAAAACCAGCCAACAGCCATTAACATCTGTCACATTGGAAGCCTAAACGCAAGCATAGTACATCCAAGGGAGTGCTTCAAGCCTGCCATTTTGAGTAATGCTGCATCAATTCTTGTTGGTCATATATAGGCTATGAAGCCCATGATTTCTATCATGAAGAAATAGATGATTTGCTTATCCCAGCCGAACACTTTGAAAAGCTACCAAACCCATTACTTATTGAAGCAATATCTTATGTAGATGATAAAGGATATGAATGGATTGCTGGTTATTTACTGGAAGAGGAAACGAGAAGGAAGGTGTACGAGGTGTGGATAAAAAATGGGGAGCAAATTGCCTACGAGATTTATGTTGACTAAGCGAAATTCACGACATTTCTTACTGCAATCTAACGACAGAACTAAAAGGAATTAAATCATTTTTTGCAGAAACGATGAAGGGCAAAGAATTGGAATGACTTCCATATGAAAAAACTGCCGACATTATTATATAACTGTCGTGAGCGGATAGAAAGGAATTGGAAAATGGAAACAAAGAAAACATAAAAGGCTATTGGTGTATGAATGGCATACATCAATAGCCTTTTCTCATTTTTGGAGGTGAATCCTTCTTGGATATTGGTGAATTTAGTCAATGGCTCTTTACAGAGGGGTAAGCAGCCAAAACAATCGAGTCCTATGTGAACGACGTTAAAGGGTTCCAATCATATTTGAATGAGAAGTTGAATGATGTTCCAGTCCTATCCCGCTTCTCATTTGTTAGGTACAAGGAACATTTGATGAAGGAGGACTATGCCGTTTTTACCATTAACAAAAAGATTAATAGCTTAAAAGTTTACAACGATTTTCTAAGAACCAAAGGATTTCTAAGTGAATCATTCATTCAGTTGAAGCGAGATAGAATCAAAATCGCAGCTGGGAGTGAGGACAACGTGGATGCTCTTTCGGATGAACAGGTGGAACAATTGCTTTTCTATGTTGAAAATAGAAGCAAGGTTAGTACTCGTAACAAGCTGATTGTCTATTTGTTGCTCTTTGGGGGAGTAAGGGTCAGTGAACTGATAGAAATCCCCCTAAGAGTAAAATTTCTTCTCATTTGTTAAACAATTTCAATATGAAGCCGATAAAAGTAATAGACTAATAAATCATAGGAGTGTTCTAAATGAGTGTTGAAAACATTTCTTCACAGCCTGCACTTCAGAATGTAGAAACTATCAGAATAGGTTCAAAAGAACCTCTATCAACGTATGGAATAGAAGATATAAAAAAAGGATCGGACGAAAATCCGAATAAAGATCAGCTTGAAAAAGTAATTAAAAGCATTAATGACTTTTTAGAATCCTCAAGTACACATCTACAATTTAAGCTACATGAGGAACTAAACGAATATTATGTCACAGTTGTTGATAATCAAACGAATGAAGTTGTTCGAGAAATTCCATCCAAAAAAGTTCTCGATGTATATGCAGCAATGACAGAATTCATTGGACTTATTGTGGATAAAAAGATATAGGCGGTGATAACATGGCAATGCGAATTGGCGGCTTAGCAAGTGGTATGGATATTGATACGTTAGTTAGTGACTTAATGAAGGCAGAACGTATTCCTCTAGATAAACTTACACAGAAAAAACAAACGTTAGAATGGCAACGTGACGATTATCGAGCAATGAATACGGCATTAAAAGAACTTGATGATATGCTCTTTATTAATCAAGATAGTATTGGTAAACAAGCGACTTTTATGAAAAAGACAGTAACAAGTTCTGACGATTCTAAAGTTACAGCTAAAGCAATTAATGCACAAACAAACATCTCAGCAAAAATTGATGTTTTAAACTTAGCAAGTTCATCAACTTGGAAAACCTCTGGGGATATTAGTGGTTATATACCACAGAACATTGAATTAAAATTTAAAGTAAAAGATCCAGGAGCTACAGAATATCGATTTACATCTGTAAAACTAACAGCAACAGATACATTGGATCAGGTTGTAAGCAAAATTAACTCCTCTGGCATAGGTGTCACAGCGATGAAGGAAAAAATTAAAGATGCAGATGGTGATTATCAGGAGACGATTGTTTTTACGAACAACAAAACAGGTACTGGAGCAGAGATTTCCTTAGATGACCGAGATGATACTTCTGAAGCTACAACGCAAACATTTATGAGTAACCTTGGCTTCACCTTTAATGGGAAAGCGTTAAAAACTGATCAAGAGGGAATTGACGCAACTGTAAAAGTAAATGGGTATGAAATGCAAAAAAGCTCAAATACTTTTACGATTAATGGAATCCAATATACAGCTAAAGCTGTTACAACTAGCCCTGTATCAGTATCATCTTCTACAGATGTGGATAATATTTTAGATTCGATTGTTAAGTTTGTTACTAAATATAATGAAGTAATTGAAAAAGTAAATAGCAAAATATCTGAAACACGATATCGTGACTACCAACCTTTAACAGATGAAGAAAAAGAAGAAATGGAAGATAAAACAATTGAACTTTGGGAAGAAAAAGCTAAAAGTGGTTTGCTAAAGAATGATTCCATTCTTTCTAGCGGATTAAATAGCATGCGTATGAATTTTTATATTCCTGTAACGAATTCTTCTGCTATTGAAGGTTTTAAACAAATAGCTGATTTAGGGATCACGACAACGTCTAATTATTTGGATAAAGGAAAATTAACCATTGATGAAGATAAATTGCGAGAAAAGATTCAAGAAAATCCAGAAGCTATCTATCAATTATTTAATGCAAATGGAACCTCTGAAGAAACAACAGGAATTGCAAAAAGATTGCGATCAACAATAAAAAGTACAATTAGCAATATCGAAGAAAGAGCGGGTAATGCCTTGAAAGTAAATAACCAGTTTACTTTAGGAAGAAACCTAAATCAAATCGACGATCAAATCGATCGATTTAATGACCGCTTAACTCAGATTGAAGATCGCTATTGGAGACAATTCACCGCAATGGAAAAAGCAATACAGAATTCAAATAACCAAATGTCTTATTTGATGCAGCAATTCTCATCGTAATAAAAGGAGTGTAATTTAATGGCAATCAACAACCCATACGCAGCCTATCAGCAAAATTCAGTCACTACAGCAACACCAGGTGAGCTTACTCTTATGCTTTATAATGGTTGCTTAAAGTTTATAAAACAAGCAAGTGTTGCGATTGAAAATAATCATTACGAAGAGAAAAATATCAACATCCAAAAAGCACAAAAGATTGTGACGGAGCTCATGGTGACATTAAATACAGATCAAGAAATCTCTAATAATCTCATGGTCATGTACGAATATATCAACCACCGTTTAACAGAAGCAAATATTCAAAATGATAGAGCCATTTTAGAAGAAGTAGAAGGCTTAGTTGTTGAATTTCGTGATACGTGGAAACAGGTCATTCAATTAAATCGTCAGCAGCAGCATCGACAAGGTGGACAGGCGTAGTGACTGCCATACAACAGGTTTACTCAATTACAGAGCAGCTGTTTCACTTACTCACAAAGCCTGTCGATAAAGATCAAAGAGAAGACCATATTAATAAAATTACGGAGCTGCTTGATGAAAGGGAGCAACATATTTTGCAGGTGAAAGCTCCTTTTTCTGCAGATGAGAAGAAGCTTTTTAATCAAGTTGTGGCATGGAATGAAACGATTGAGAAGAAGTTTGTTGTTCTCAAGCAGCAAATTCAACAGGATATGGTTCAGCTTAAAAAATCAAAATCCTCGAACCAACAATACACTAATCCTTATCAGCATGTCTCAACGTCTGATGGCATGTTTTACGATAAACGAAAATAGGTGAGGTACATGGTCTCTTTATCAAATGAGCAATATGAAATGATTCATTTTTATTACAATCTATTGAATACAATTGAAGAAGGCTTTGAGTATATTGTGTCTAGTTTCGATTCTTTTCAGGTAACAGAGGCTGAAACTATTTTAAAAGATATCCTCTCAGCGTTTTATCATGTTGACTCCTCAAACAAGGTATTTGAGACAGTGTTAAAAGAGGAAGAAGTTCTTATTGAGAAGCTGAGAAAATTTGACCAAGTGATCATGACAGTAGATGCAGATTTATCCATTTTTACTTCTTTTCAAAATAATCAAGAGCTTATCAAACACTCGCTAGCCCCATGCTTCATCGCTTGGAAAGAACTTGTTCAACATGAACTGAAACCATATATTATTCAATAAAAACTCGTCTAACCAGGCGAGTTTTTTTGGTTCTATAATAAATGTTGGGGTTTTTACACAATTTGAGTGCATAAAAAAAGCACGAAATCATCCAATTCTTTTATACTTGAGTTGACTAGAAACAAGTAAAGAGTGGAGATACGTGCATGAAGAATTCTAACATAAATTTACCTGGATTTGAAGAAGTGATAGTAAAGAATACCGAAATTTTTGAAGGGCATTTTTGTATTCATGTAGAAATGCCAGTCTTAGAACACTCATGTCCTGAATGTGGGAGTATAACTTCTAAAATTCATGATTATCGAATTCAAAAGATAAAACACTTAAAATTGTTTGAGAGACACACCGTTGTTTTTTATAGAAAGCGTCGTTATTCTTGCGTTTGTGGGAAAAGATTTCCTGAACAGAATCCCTTTGTTGACTATTATCAACGCTTATCGGTAGAGTTGAATCAAGCCATTAAGATTCGTAGTGTTAAAGGAAAAACCTTTAAAGAAACAGCTGAGATTTATGGTACATCCCCTTCTACCGTTGTACGTCGATTTGATGATCTGTCCCAAAATACTATTCAAGAAGATCCTAAAGAGCTTCCAAGGGCGATCGCTATAGATGAATATAAAGGGGATACGAAAGAAGGAAAATATCAGCTGATTATTGCTGATGCTGAAACGAGAGAACCTATTGATATATTGCCAAATCGATATAAAAAGACAATCAAGCAATACTTACATCAATACGGCTCAAAAGTAGAGTTTGTTGTGATGGATATGAGCCCATCCTTTAAAGCAGCTGTCCAGGAAGCACTAGGAAAACCAGTGATCGTTGCGGATCGATTCCACTTTGTACGATATATTTATTGGGCGCTAGATCGTGTGAGAAGAAGATTACAAACAAATTGGCATGATTACGACCGTAAAAAGTGTAAGAAAATGCGCTATGTATTCTACAAAAACTCAGAGAAACTAACCGAAGAAGACCGATGGTATTTAAAGCGATATGTAGGGTTTTCTGATGAACTAAAACGAGCTTATGAACTGAAAGAAATGTTTTCTAAGTGGTTCAGAAAGGCAAAAGAAAATGGTTTAGAGTCAATCCTCCAGACTAAAGAATTATTACTTGGATTTTATCAAGAGGTGGAAGAATCTCATATTCCAGAGTTCAAAAAAGCAATACGAACCCTCCAAAATTGGCAGGTAGAAATCTTAAATAGTTTTGCTTATAACTATTCAAATGGATTTTTAGAAGGAATAAACAACTTAACCAAAGTTATGAAACGAAATGCCTTTGGTTTTAGAAGCTTTAGTCGTTTTAGAGCCAAAATATTATTAACACATAAGTATAAAAAGGTGGCTGTTCACGTTGGGTAGGGTGAAGCAATAATCACTTCACCCCAACATTTGACGTTGAACCGTTTTTTTCTAATCTCCCCATCCTCCACATATACTCTTTACATACCTTCACCCACACTTCACGAATTTCCCTAAATTACATCAAAATTCACGAATTATTTAAAATTATTTTTCCGTTTAAGCAGGAGACAAGCAGGGAAATATAGAAGTAGTACTACATAGCTTTATCATAAAGGAGGAGTTCATACATGAGATATAACGTCCGAGGGGAAAACATTGAAATAACTCCAGCATTAAGAGAATATGCAGAAAAGAAAATTGGTAAGCTTGAAAGATACTTCGAAGAGTCAGTTGACGCGAATGTAAATATTAATTTGAAATATTATAATGATCAAGAGTCTAAAATTGAAGTAACGATCCCAATGACAGATCTTGTGTTACGTGCTGAGGAACATAACAAGGACATGTACGCAGCCATTGATCTTGTTGTAAATAAATTAGAACGACAAATTCGTAAGCATAAAACAAAAGTGAATCGTAAACTACGTGAGCAAGGTGGTGCTCCGAAGTTTATGTTCAGCAACTTCCAGTCCGAGGAAGTAGCTGTTCCTGACTTAGAAGATGAGGATGAAGAGGTTGTACGTACAAAGCGTTTCAATCTTAAGCCAATGGATAGTGAAGAAGCAATTCTTCAAATGGACATGTTAGGACATAACTTCTTCGTTTACACGGATTCAAAAACAAATCGGACAAATGTCGTGTATAAACGTAAAGATGGAAAATATGGCTTAATTGAGCCTCAGGTATAAGATAAGAAAGAGCTTAGGGGAATCCTAAGCTCTTTTCAAATTTCTCATAAATAAGTATTGACGAAAATTAAGAAAGCGATTACAATACATGTAACGGGTTACATAAGAAACACCTTTTTTTATTTCATTAGACTGTAACCGGTTACACATAAAACAACAGATTCAGTTGCATACTGTATTGAGGTGTAAAACATGACAACAATTAAACAAGTAGCTCAAGAGGCAGAAGTTTCGGTTGCAACTGTTTCAAGGGTTTTAAATAATAATGGATATGTAAATGAAGAAACACGTAAAAAAGTGCTTCAAGCAATAGAAAAATTAAATTATGTTCCTAATGCAGTGGCTAGAAGCTTATTTAAAAAGCAATCAAAGACGGTTGCATTAATAGTACCGAATATAACGAATCCTTTCTTTCCGGAAGTGGCTAGAGCTATTGAGGATGTACTTAGTAGCGAGGATTATACATTAATTCTTTGTAATTCAGATGATCAAGAAGAAAAAGAACAGAAGTATTTTGAGATGATGAAGCAAAAGTATGTGGATGGAGTCATTATTGCGACAAGTACAAAATCACCCACATATCTTGAAAAAAATGGAATACCTATTGTGGCAGTAGATCGCTATATTAATCAAAATATCCCATATGTTTCTGTAAATAATATTGAAGGAGCGAGAAAAGCCGTTCAGTATTTAAAAAATACAGGATGTAAGAGGATTGCTCATATTCGGGGCCCTGAGTATATTCACAACTCTGAAGAACGTTATCAAGGCTACTTAACAGTAGTTAAGGATGAGTCATGGTTCCATAAAGGTCTAGTTGTAAATGGTCGCTTTGATGCAGAAACAACGATGCGTGTAACGGAGGAATTATTAACATCGTACCCAGATGTTGATGGGATTTTTGCAGGGAATGATTTTATGGGGTTAAGTGTCATTAAGGCAGCGATTAAGCTAGGGAAGAAGATACCAGAGGAGCTTTCGGTAATTGGTTTTGATGGAATTAGCTTATCAAAATACACAAATCCTGAATTAACAACAATTGAACAACCAATATATGAAATTGGCTATAATGCAGCCAAATTGCTGTTAGATGTAATAGAGGGGAATGTGAGATCCACTTTCCATCATGAATTAGAGGTTTCCTTATATAAAGGTCAGTCAACGAAGTGATAGAGGTGAAGAAGATGAAGGAAGTAAAGATAACAGTCATTGGTAGTATAAATATGGATCTCGTTACGAAAACATCGGTTTCGCCTAAACAAGGTGAAACCGTTATGGGAGAATCGTTTTTCTCCGTACCTGGTGGAAAGGGTGCGAATCAAGCTGTCGCAGCTGCTAGGTTAGGTGCAAAAGTAAAGATGATTGGTAGAGTAGGATCTGATGCATTTGGTCAGGAACTGTTAGAGAATTTGTCTAAGGAAGGGATTTCTATAGACAGTGTGGAACCGGTTACACATACTTCGACTGGTATTGCATCGATTACACTTAGTGAAGGTGATAATAGGATCATTGTTGTGCCTGGTGCTAATTTTGAAGTAACACCCGAAGTGATTCAACAATATGAAGATTTGATTGCGACAAGCGATATGATTCTTCTCCAGCTAGAAATTCCGCTTGAAAGTGTGGAGGAAGCGGTAAAGCTAGCAAAAAAACACGATCGGAAGGTTATTTTAAATCCGGCTCCGATTCAAAAGCTTCCCAAGGCTCTACTAAAGGATGTTGATTATCTCACACCTAATGAACATGAATTGCGTCTTCTCTTATCTGATCTAGACCTGTCGGAAGTTGAGGTAGAGGAGATCAAATCAAAGTGTATTGTAACAAAGGGTGCAAGTGGTATTAGCTATTATGATGGAAGAGAAAATGTAGTGCCAAGTCATAAAGTAGATGTGGTGGATACGACAGGTGCAGGGGATTCAGCAAATGGTGCTTTAGCAGTTGCCATGAGCTCCGGTTTGTCCGTAAAGGCTGCATGTGAATTTGCTAATGCTGTTGGTGCGCTTTCAGTGACGAAGCTAGGGGCGCAGAGTGGAATGCCGACAAGACAGGAAGTTGAGGATTTTCTTGTCAATAAAAGAGGTGATAAGTAATGAAGAAGCAGGGGATTTTAAATAGTCATATATCAGAGGTGCTAACACATTTAGGTCATACAGATACGATTGTTATTGCCGATTGTGGGTTACCTATCCCTCCAGGTGTAAGAAGAATTGACCTTGCATTAAAACAAGGAGATCCAAGTTTTCTTGAGACGATAAACGAAGTCATGAGTGACATGGTCGTTGAAAAAGCAACGTTGGCTAAAGAAATACAACTGAAGAATGAAACTGTGCAAAAAGAAACGGTACAGCTTCTAGAAGGAATAGAGGTTCAGTATGTATCACATGAAGAGTTGAAGGAATTAACAAAGAAAGCGAAGGCGGTCATTAGGACAGGAGAGGTAAGTCCGTATGCAAATATTATTCTTCATGCAGGAGTGATTTTTTGATGAAGCCTATTGTGGAGATGAAAAATATATCGAAAGCATTTTCTGGAAATCGCGTGCTCGAAAATGTTGATTTTGAAATAAGATCTGGCGAAGTTCACGCATTAATGGGAGAAAATGGTGCTGGTAAATCAACATTAATGAAAATACTAACAGGTATTTATCAACGTGATTCTGGAAGCGTTTACCTAAAGGGCGAGGAGGTTCACTTTAAAGATGCGAAGCAAGCAGAAGAAAGTGGAATTTCCGTTATTCATCAGGAGTTGAATATCATACCTCATCTATCGGTAACAGATAATATGTTCCTAGGTAAAGAGCTTACTGTTGGACGATTTGGAATAATTAAACAGAAAGAAATGAGAAGGAAAACGAAGGAGTATTTACAGCAATTAGGCATTGAGATTGATCCTGATAAAGAAGCAGGAGAGCTATCTGTCGGTCAGCAGCAGATGATTGAAATTGCACGGGCTGTTGCTGCGAAATCAGAAGTTTTAATTATGGATGAACCAACAGCAGCATTAACAGATCGAGAAATTGAAGCACTATTTAAAGTGATTGTGAGATTAAAAGAGCAAGGCGTAGGGATTGTTTATATTTCTCATAGGATGGAAGAGATTTTTCAAGTGTGTGACCGAATCTCCGTATTAAGAGATGGTGAATTTATTGGGGTGAAGGAAATACCGAAAACGAATTTTGATGAAATTGTTAAGATGATGGTTGGTCGCCAATTAGGTGAAAGATTTCCAACGCGTCAGACTACTTTAGGGGCTGAGAGATTAAAGGTCGAACAGCTCACCTGTAAGGGTGTATTTGAGGATATATCGTTTTCAGTTCGAGAAGGGGAAGTGCTCGGTGTTGCTGGGTTAATGGGAGCTGGTCGAACAGAAATTATGGAAGCTATATTCGGCTATCGTTCCTATCAAAGTGGGAGGATAGTGATTGATGGCAACGATGTAAAGATGAAAAATCCATATGAAGCAATCAAGCAGGGGATTGGCTTTGTTACAGAAGATCGAAAGGGAGAAGGACTGGTAGTAGATTTATCGGTACGTGAGAATTTTTCCTTAACGAATTTGGATCGAATTTCTAGTAAACAAGTAATTGCCTCTAGTAAAGAAGAGGAATTTGTAGATGAGCTTATAGAGAAGCTACACGTTAAAACAGCTAGCCGAGAGCTTTCTGTCAAATCATTAAGTGGTGGAAATCAACAAAAGATTGTCATTGGAAAGTGGCTAGGAACGAATCCGAAAATTCTTATTTTAGATGAACCAACGCGTGGAGTTGATGTTGGAGCGAAAAAGGAAATCTATCAGCTTATCAATCAATTAACACAAGAAGGGGTAGCGATTGTGATGGTTTCCTCAGAATTACCTGAAATATTAGGTATGAGTGACAGAGTTCTTGTGATACATGAAGGGAAAGTATCTGCAATGATTCCGATTAAAGAAGCAAATCAAGAAAAAATTATGCAGGCAGCGACAGGAGGGAAAGATTCATGAAATCCTCAAATTGGGTGACATCAAATCTTCAAAAGCTAGGTCCTTTAGTAGGATTACTACTTATTACGGTCATTTTGTCTATCGTTAGTCCAAACTTTATGACAGTAGACAATATGTTAAATGTGTTACGTCAAGTTTCTATTAACGCTCTAATCGCTTTTGGTATGACGTTTGTTATTTTAACTGGTGGAATTGATTTGTCGGTTGGTTCTATACTTGCCCTTGCCTCTGCTGTGACGGCTAGCTTATTAGCAAGTGGAATGGATCCAATCTTAGCCATTCTAGTTGGTCTTTTAGCTGGAGCGATCATGGGAGCAATTAACGGATTGATTATTACAAAAGGAAAGGTTGCCCCATTTATTGCAACGTTAGCAACTATGACAGTGTTCCGGGGGTTAACTCTTGTATATACCGATGGTCGACCAATTACAGGATTATCAAGTAGTGAATTGTTTGTACTAATGGGGAAAGGGTACGTTGGGTGGATTCCAGTCCCAGTAATTTGGATGTTAATCACTTACGGCATTCTTTACTTCATCTTAAAGAAAACAACATTTGGAAGACGTGTGTATGCGATTGGTGGAAATGAAGAAGCAGCGATTTTATCAGGGATTAGAACAGATCGAGTGAAAATCTGGATTTATTCCTTAACAGGTCTTTTATCCGCATTAGCTGGTATTATCTTATCATCAAGATTGAATTCTGCTCAGCCAACAGCAGGAGCATCTTACGAATTAGATGCTATTGCGGCAGTTGTCCTTGGTGGAACGAGCTTATCTGGAGGACGAGGTTGGATCTTTGGAACATTAGTTGGTGCGCTTATAATCGGTGTCCTTAACAATGGGCTTAATATTATGAATGTGAGCTCCTTTTATCAACAGGTTGTTAAAGGAGGTGTCATCTTACTAGCGGTATTGCTTGATCGAAAAAAATCAGCTTAATCTCATTTAATGAATAAGGGGGAATAAACAATGAAATCAGTAATGAAAATGATGTTTTTCTTAGTATTAAGCTTGGCAGTTTTAGTAGGATGTTCAACAGAACCACCAGGGGCTTCATCAGATAAATCATCTAATGAAGGTAGTGGAGATGATAATGTTAAGGTAGGTCTATCTATATCAACATTAAATAATCCGTTTTTCGTGACTTTAAAAGAGGGTGCTGAAGAAGAAGCAAAAGCTAAAGATATTGAGCTTGTTGTAGTTGATGCGCAGAACGACTCTGCTAAACAAGTAAGTGATATTGAGGATTTAATTCAACAAGGTGTAGATGTTTTACTTGTAAACCCTACAGATTCAGCTGCAGTTTCAGCGGCAATTGAATCCGCAAACAGTGCAGATGTTCCAGTTATTACGCTTGATCGTAGTGCAGAAGGTGGAGAAGTGGTTGCACACATTGCTTCAGATAATGCAGCTGGAGGAAAAATGGCTGGAGACTTTATTTTAGAAATGCTTGGAAATGAAGGGAAGGTTGCTGAAATTGAAGGGATTCCAGGTTCTTCTGCTGCACGTGAACGAGGTCAAGGATTCCATGAAGCAGTTGATGCTGTAACGGAAATGGAAGTTGCGGCAAAACAAACGGCTGATTTTGATCGTGCAAAAGGTTTGACGGTTATGGAAAACATTCTTCAAGGGAACAAAGACATTCAAGCTGTTTTCGCACATAACGATGAAATGGCATTAGGTGCACTTCAAGCGGTTGAAGCAGCAGGATTAACGGATGTAATTGTTGTTGGCTTCGATGCGACAGAAGATGCAGTGAAAGCAGTAGAAGACGGACGTTTAGCAGCTACTGTTGCTCAAAAACCAGCAGTTATTGGACAAAAAGGAATTGAAACAGCGATTCAGGTTGCGAATGGGGATAGTGTGGAAGAGTTTATTCCAGTTGAGCTTGAATTAATCAAATAATAGAATTCGATAGAAGGTGCAGAGAGCTAAAAAAGGCTCTCTGTTTCTATTTCAAGATTTACATAAAAATAACACTGTCTATTTTCGCCTAATTTGATAAGATAAGCACACGTTAGACCTCCACAGATGATAAGGATCCAAATCTAACAAGCATCCCTTGCCTGTTGTACCCCATCCCAAATAGTGCTAAAATAAAGGATAGACTGAATTTACTAGAATAATTAGATTTCCACTCTAAAACAGAGGAGCGTTTTGAATGCTTGGAATTTTGAATAAGGTATTTGATTTTAATAAACGTGCGTTAAATCGTTATGAGAAAATGGCTGATCAAGTGATGGCATTAGATAGCCAAATGAGCAGTCTATCCGATGATGCATTAAAGGCAAAAACACAAGAGTTTAAAGGTCGTGTTGAAAAAGGCGAATCGCTTGATGACCTTTTAATAGAAGCATTTGCTGTTGTTCGTGAGGCGGCAAAGCGTGTGCTTGGCTTACATCCGTATAAGGTTCAAATTATGGGTGGTATATCCTTGCATGAAGGAAATATATCTGAAATGAAAACAGGGGAAGGTAAAACCCTAACTTCTACAATGCCTGTTTATTTAAATGCGCTTTCTGGCGAAGGTGTTCATGTTGTAACTGTCAACGAATACTTAGCAAGTCGTGACGCCCACGAAATGGGTCAGCTGTATGATTTTCTTGGCTTAAGAGTAGGTCTTAACCTAAATTCTTTAACTAAAGATGAAAAACGTGAAGCATATGCTGCCGATGTCACGTATTCAACGAATAATGAGCTTGGCTTCGATTATTTACGTGATAATATGGTTCTTTATCGGGAACAAATGGTGCAGCGTCCATTAAATTTTGCTGTAATCGATGAGGTTGACTCCATCTTAGTCGATGAAGCAAGAACGCCGCTCATTATTTCTGGACAAGCTGCGAAGTCGACAAAGCTTTATATTCAAGCGAATGGCTTTGTTCGTCAGCTTAAGCAGGAAGAGGATTTCACATATGATGTGAAAACAAAAGCTGTTCAATTAACAGAGGATGGCATGACGAAGGCTGAGAAAGCGTTTGGCATTGAGAATCTTTATGATATTACACATGTAGCGCTTTTACATCATATTAACCAAGCGTTAAAAGCACAGTTCGTGATGCAAAAAGACGTAGATTATGTTGTGGATGAAGGTCAGGTTGTGATCGTTGACTCTTTCACAGGTCGTCTAATGAAAGGTCGTCGTTACAGCGATGGACTTCACCAAGCTATTGAAGCAAAAGAAGCGTTAGAAATTCAAAATGAGAGCATGACGCTTGCGACAATTACGTTCCAGAACTACTTCCGTATGTATAAAAAGCTATCTGGTATGACAGGTACGGCGAAAACAGAGGAAGAAGAATTCCGTAATATATACAATATGCAGGTTGTTGCAATTCCAACGAACAAGCCGATTGCTCGTGATGACAGAGCGGATTTAGTCTATCGTTCAATGGAAGGGAAATTCCGTGCGGTAGTAGAAGAAGTAAAACAACGGTATGACTTAGGTCAGCCTGTACTGGTTGGTACGGTTGCTGTTGAAACGTCTGAATTGATTTCACAGCTTCTTAAGAAAAAAGGTGTCCCGCATCACGTGTTGAATGCGAAAAACCATGAAAGAGAAGCGGAAATTATTGAAAACGCAGGTCAGCGCGGGGCAGTAACCATCGCAACGAACATGGCCGGTCGTGGTACGGATATCAAGCTTGGTGAAGGTGTTCGTGAGGCTGGCGGACTAGCTGTTATTGGTACAGAACGTCATGAGTCTCGTCGTATTGATAACCAGCTTCGTGGACGTTCTGGTCGTCAAGGAGATCCTGGTATCACTCAATTCTATCTTTCAATGGAAGATGAATTAATGCGTCGTTTTGGTTCAGAAAATATGATGAACATGATGGATCGTCTTGGTATGGACGATACTCAGCCAATTCAAAGTAAAATTGTTTCACGTGCGGTTGAATCTGCGCAAAAACGTGTGGAAGGTAATAACTTTGATGCACGTAAGCAGCTTCTTCAATATGACGATGTTCTTCGTCAGCAACGTGAGGTTATTTACAAGCAACGCTTTGAGGTTCTTGACTCAGACAACCTACGTTCGATTGTCGAGAAAATGATCGCTTCTACAATTGAGCGAGTTGTGGGCACCTATACTCCACAAACAGAGGTAGAAGAAGATTGGAATCTTGATGGTATTGTCGACTACGTCAATGCAAATATCCTTGATGAACAGGCGATTTCTGTAAATGATCTTCGTCGTAAGGAACCTGAGGAAATGTCAGAGCTTATTACTAAAAAAGCCATTGAGAAATACAATGCGAAGGAAGAAGATTTCGGAGAAGAGCAAATGCGCGAATTCGAGAAGGTGATCTTACTTCGTGCAGTGGATTCAAAATGGATGGATCATATCGATGCCATGGATCAGCTTCGTCAAGGAATTCATTTACGTGCTTACGGACAAAATGATCCGCTTCGTGAGTATCAAATGGAAGGCTTCGCAATGTTTGAGACGATGATTGCGACAATTGAAGAAGAAGTTGCGAAGTACATCATGAAGGCGCAAATCCGCAACAACCTTGAGCGTCAAGAGGTTGCGAAGGGTCAAACTGCTGTTCATCCTAAAGAAGGCGATGAAAAAGTAAAGAAAAAACCAACGCGCAAAGTGATTGAAACGGGTCGTAATGAGGCTTGTATATGCGGAAGCGGCAAAAAGTATAAAAATTGCTGCGGACAATAATTCGCTTTCAACCAGCTTGCACGTTATAATAAAGAAATCATTATCCTGAGAGAGGTGTTTTGCACCTCTCTCTTGTTACGATATTCTTCAAATAAACTTAGAGGTGACTGTAATGGAATTAGTAGAAATTCGACAAGAGCTTGAAAAAACAGCTAAACGTTTAGCGGACTTTAGGGGGTCTCTTTGACTTAGATATCAAAGAAGCTCGCATTCAACAGCTTGAAGCACAAATGACAGCTCCAGATTTCTGGGATAATCAAAACGCGGCTCAGGCAGTGATTAATGAAACAAATGGACTAAAAGAAATGGTGGATCAATTCCACAATCTAAATGAATCCTACGAAAACCTTCAATTAACATATGAGTTAGTAAAAGAAGAAGAGGACGAGGATTTACTTGCTGAGCTAGAGCCTGAGCTAAAGGATTTAGTTTCACAATTAAATGATTTCGAGCTTCAGCTTTTACTTTCAGAGCAGCATGATAAAAACAATGCAATCCTAGAGCTTCATCCAGGTGCAGGTGGTACAGAATCACAGGACTGGGGTTCCATGCTTTTACGTATGTACACACGTTGGGCTGAGAAAAAAGGCTTTAAAGTGGAAACTCTTGACTATCTTCCAGGTGATGAGGCTGGAATTAAGAGTGTGACGCTACTAATCAAGGGTCATAACGCTTACGGCTACTTAAAAGCGGAAAAAGGTGTTCATCGTCTTGTGCGTATTTCACCTTTTGACTCCTCAGGTCGTCGTCATACGTCCTTTGTATCATGTGAAGTTATGCCGGAATTTAATGAAGAAATTGATATCGAAATCCGGACAGAGGATCTAAAAGTGGATACGTACCGTGCAAGTGGTGCCGGTGGCCAGCATATTAATACAACAGACTCAGCTGTTCGTATTACTCACACACCAACTGGTATCGTGGTAACGTGTCAAACTGAGCGTTCTCAAATTAAAAACCGTGAACGAGCAATGAAAATGCTTCAAGCAAAGCTTTACCAAAAGCGTATTGAGGAGCAAGAAGCAGAGCTTGCTGAAATCCGTGGTGAGCAAAAGGATATTGGCTGGGGAAGCCAAATTCGTTCCTACGTCTTCCACCCATACTCAATGGTAAAGGATCATCGTACAAACACGGAAATCGGAAACGTCCACGCGGTAATGGATGGAGAGCTAGATCCATTTATTGATGCGTTCCTTCGTTCAAAATTGTCACAGTAAGTTTGAAATAGTACGTTAGATAGCACCCTGAATCGATGCAGATTCAGGGTGTTTTTTGTTTTGAATGAAAAGCGGCCGGTGTGCTCGGATTTTGTCGAAAAGTGAATATATGCTGCATTTTCGAAAATAAAAGGTGAAATATCGAAAATAAAGTAGCTACATCCGAAAATAAAAGTGCCAAATCCGAAAATAAACCGTCTATTTTCGAAAATACGACTATGATAAGGGGTTCTGAGATGGACTTACTTTCTCGTTACTCCGCGCAAGCCCAACAGATTCCAAAAAACCAGTATAGCGTCGTTCCTCCTGCATGATTTTCCCATGTATGCAAACACTACTAAGAACAGGGTTAACACTAGTCCTTTACTCCGTTAACACGTTATTTAACTGTTATTCACAGACAAAAAAACGAGTGCTATACTCATCTATGGCTTATATAGAAAAGTGAGATACAAAGGAGGGACATCATACAAAATGATGATGACAAAAAAACGAAATCATACTTATAATCCGAAGCTTGATAAGCTTATTGAATATATTTATATCATCGTAGGCTCGGCGTTTGTGGCAATTGGATTTAATTTATTTTTATTACCAAACAGGATTGCTTCTGGTGGAGTGAGCGGGATTAGTACAATATTAGATGCGACATTTGGATTTGAGCCAGCTTATGTTCAGTGGGCATTTAACATTCCGTTATTTATTGCAGGAGTTATTTTTCTAGGAAAACAATTTGGGATAAAAACACTGATTGGAACGATATTTGTTCCCTTCGTCGTCTATTTAACGAGAGAGTGGGAACCTGCGACAATGGATCCTTTACTAGGCTCTCTTTTTGGCGGGATTTGTATTGGTCTAGGCCTTGGAATTGTGTTCAGAGGAAAAGCGTCCACTGGTGGAACGGATCTAGCGGCACAGATTATACATAAATATACTGGGTTGTCATTAGGGACATGTGTGGTTCTTATTGATGGATTGATTGTTGTAACCGCAGCGTTTGTCTTTGATCTTGAAGGTGGATTATATGCCCTAATTGGGTTGTATGTTACAAGTAAAACAATTGATATTGTTCAAATTGGTTGGGGACGTTCGAAGATGACGTTGATTATTACGGGCAAGCAGGATGAGGTTCAGGATGCCATTTTAAATCAAATTGATCGCGGTGTAACAAGGCTTGCTGCGCATGGTGGATTTACAAATAATGAAAGACCTGTTTTATTGTGTGTCGTCGACCAAACAGAATTCACAAAGTTGAAACAAGTGGTCAGAAGTATTGATCCCAAGGCTTTTGTCACGGTAACAGATGCATCTGAGGTACTTGGAGAAGGTTTCAAAAAGGATTAAATTGGCTATAATGGCAGTGGTGTTGTATATTTTTTTTAGGGCTTATACTTTTTAAGCCAGTCATGAATGAAGACCTACATAATGAGGTTGAAGGAGGCACTTTACGATGAAATCAAAGAAGCTTTTAGCCCTGTTTCTTGGGACTTCGCTTGTTTTAGCTGCTTGTGGTGGGGCTGAGGAACCGAAAGAAGAAGCAACAGAAACAACTGAAGGTGCCGAAACAGCAAATGCAAATCCTGAAGAAATCTATCAGCAAACGTGTATTGGCTGTCACGGTGGCAATCTACAAGGTGGCGCTGGACCTAACTTAACAGAGGTTGGGGCAAAATATGATCAGGATGCAATTGAAAGCATTATTATTAATGGCCAAGGAAGTATGCCGAAAGGGTTATTAAACGAAGCAGAGGCTGAAGTTGTGGCAGCTTGGTTAGCAGAAAAGAAATAATGCGGAACGAGGGTGACTAGTTCATCCTTTTTTTTTATGTAAAGATTTAGTCACGATACTTCCACAGACGATCCCCTAGGCTATAATTCCTACTTATACAATTAGTTAGAAAGTTCTAAAATGATTCATAGGAAACGTTTACAAAAATATGCATGCCATTTTACAAAAATAATGTTACATTATACCAACAAGCCTATTCTAAGCCCTTAAACGATGCTATTTCGACATGTTTTAATATAGATGAAATGAAACTGTAACATAATTTAGTCTATATTTGTTGAAATTTGATGGTATAATGGATTTTGTAGATAAAAAGACAAGGAGTTTTTCTGTCTATATTGTCGACATATATCGACAATAATAGACTTTTTCTCCAAAAAAACAAAACTTTAGGTGGTTTTCTTTCTATGATTGAGATGTCAGAAATATACAAAACGTATCCGAATGGTGTTTTGGCCATTAATGGTATTGATATAATGATAAACCAAGGCGAGTTTGTTTATGTCGTTGGACCTAGTGGAGCTGGGAAATCAACATTTATTAAAATGATGTACCGCGAAGAGAAGCCTTCGAGCGGTAAAATTGTCATAAATGGTGTTGATCTATCGAAGCTGAAGGAATCAAAAGTTCCAATGCTAAGACGTAATATCGGAGTCGTCTTCCAAGACTTCAAATTGCTACCAAAGCTTACGGTTTTTGAAAATGTTGCCTTTGCATTAGAAGTAATTGGTGAAAATCAAAAGAATATAAAAAAGAGAGTCTTAGATGTACTAGATTTAGTACAGCTTAAACATAAAGCTAGATTTTTCCCAAATGAATTATCAGGTGGAGAGCAGCAACGTGTATCCATTGCACGCTCAATAGTAAACAATCCATCCGTTATGATTGCGGATGAGCCAACAGGTAACCTTGATCCTGATACATCCTGGGAAATTATGCATTTATTTGAGGAAATTAATAATCGTGGAACAACAATTGTTATGGCCACACACAATAAAGAGATTGTTAATACATTAAAAAAGCGTGTCATCGCAGTTGAAGATGGGAAAATTGTGCGTGACGAAGCAAGAGGGGAGTATGGATTATATGATTAATACTCTTGGTCGTCATTTTCGTGAGAGTTTAAAAAGTTTAGCAAGAAATGCATGGATGACCTTTGCATCGATTAGTGCTGTTACTGTAACACTTATCTTGGTTGGGACATTTTTAGTTATTATGATGAATTTAAACCATGTTGCATCTAACCTTGAGAAGGATGTTGAAATTAGGGTTCTTATTGATGTAACAGCGGATGAACAAGCACAAACAGCTTTAAAGAGTGAGATTGAAAAAATAGCGGAAGTAGATTCCATAGTTTTTTCTCCTAAGGAAGACGAGTTAAATAACTTAGTAGAAAGTTTAGGAGAAGAAGGGAAATCCTTTGAACTGTTTGAACAAAATAATCCACTTAACGATGTATTTGTTGTAAAAGCAAAGAATCCGAAAGATACAAATACAGTTGCAGAAAAAATTGAGAAGTTAGAAAATGCATCGAAAGTAAGATATGGGCAAGAACAAGTTGAAAAGCTATTTCAAGGAATTAGTGTAGCAAGAAACATTGGTCTTGGTTTAATTATTGGTCTTATCTTTACAGCGATGTTCCTTATTTCCAATACAATTAAAATTACGATTATTGCTCGTAAACGTGAGATCGAAATCATGAGGCTTGTAGGAGCTACAAACGGATTTATACGATGGCCGTTCTTCTTAGAAGGATTATTTTTAGGTGTACTAGGAGCAGTTGTACCAATAACATTGATTGTTATTGCCTATCAATCGATCTATTCTTTAGCATCCGAAAAACTTCAAGGATCATTTATTGAATTATTACCGTTCAGTCCTTTCGTCTTTCAGATATCAGCAATCCTTCTACTAATTGGAGCAGTAATTGGTATTTGGGGAAGTTTAATGTCCGTTCGTAAATTCTTAAAAGCGTAAACTAGTAATCTTTTTGATTACTAGTTTTACCATTTTTTAGTGTGATTTTTACAACCGTTACTTGGTGTTAAGTAGGTTTATGCTACATATTTTAACGCTTGGGGAGGAAAGAACAATGAAAAGAAAGCTGATGACGTATAGCTTGGCCGCTATTGTTGGGACAAGCAGTATTTTGCTTCCAACATATGAGAACACTTTCGCTCAAACGTTAGATGAAAAAAAGCAACAAATTGAAAATGAGCAATCTAATGTTTCTTCAAGTATTAATGAAAAAGAAAGTGAAGTATCAAAGCTTAAAGAAGAAGAAGCCAAACTAAATAATGAAATTAAAAAGATTGATATCCAATATGCAGAAATTAATGGGAAAATCCGTGAAAAAGAAGCTAGTATAGAAGAAGCAAGGAAGAAAATTGAGGAATTGAAAAAAGAAATTGAGGCTGTTAAGGCTCGAATTGAAGAACGTAATAAGCTTTTGGAGGATCGTGCTCGAGCTCTTCAAGAGAGTGGCGGTATGGTTAGTTATTTAGATGTGCTTCTAGGTGCTCAAAGCTTTGGTGATTTTGTTGGTCGTGTTAATGCAGTCACAACGATTGTTGAAGCAGATAAAGAAATTTTAAAAGCGCATGAAGCAGATAAAGTTTTGTTAGAGCAGTCAGAAGCAGATCTAACGAATGAACTTAAAGCATTAGAAAGTAAATTAACAGAATTAGAGTCATTAAAGAAACAATTAAATGTTCAAAAGAAGAAAAAAGAAGAGATTATGGCTCAAGTGCAAGAAAAACATGATGAAGCGATACATGAAATTCATGAGCTAGAAGATGAAGCAGCATTCTTAGCTGAGCAAAAGAAAGCGATAGAAGCGGAGCAAAAGAGACAGGCTGAAGAAGCAGCTAGAAAAAAAGCAGAAGAAGAAGCGGCAGCAAAAGCAGCGGCAAAGGCTGCAGCTGCGAAGGCTGCTCAAAGTTCTAAATCTTCAAGCAGCTCAAGCTCAAGTAGTTCAAGCACAAGCAATTCTAGTTCTAGTAGTAGTAGTTCTTCCTCCCAAACGCCATCTGTAACAAGTGGTTCCTTTATGTGGCCAGCATCGGGTTCGTTTACCTCTGGCTATGGTCCAAGATGGGGGAAACTTCACGCTGGAATTGATATAGCAAACACAGCTGATGTACCGATTGTTGCATCAGCAAGTGGAACGGTTATCCGTGCAAACTATTCAAGCAGCTATGGAAATGTTGTTTATATTTCACATAGTATTAATGGACAAGTATATACAACTCTTTATGCACACATGGAAACATTACATGTAAGCTCAGGCCAAGCCGTATCAAAAGGTCAACAAATTGGAATTATGGGTAATACTGGTCGTTCAACGGGTCAGCATTTACACTTTGAAATTCATAAAGGACCGTGGAATGGTCAAGTGAACGCAGTAAATCCAATGAACTATCTACAATAATAATACCCTTAGAAAAGCCTTCAAAACATTTTGTTTTGAAGGTTTTTATGATGGGAAAGAGAATATATATAAGAGACTGCGATTTTGTGGGAAGAAAAGGAGATAGGAAGAGTAGTTTTATAATAAATGCCTTTTTTAAAGAAGAGCTTTCATAAGCATCGTACTGATCTTAAGCAATATATTAGTATCCTTTAAATACCTTAGTTATATTGAATTCTGCATAGGATCTTCTTCACCATGACAAAGGTGAGATAAATTCCGTTACATGATTTGTCCAAGCACGACATATACTAAAAAAAGCCTAACAACTACCAACCAATACATAAATTTACCGCAGAGGAAATAGGAGGGTACTCATGAAGCGAAAAATTTCAGCATGGTATTTGACAGTAGCTTTAGCCTTAGGAGCAGGAGGCATGTACGTAGGGCAGGAGCTTTTGAGCCAATCGTCGACGGCAAAAGCAGACTCAGATGCAATCCCTACGTTTGGAAATGTATTCAATGCAGGGGAACAGGCCTCTGAAATCGAGGGCTTTGATAAATTTAAACAAGCGCTTGAACTCATCGAAACGAAATATGTCGAAGAGGTGGATGAAGAAGAGTTACTAGAAGGGGCCATTCAAGGTATGCTTTCTACCCTTGATGATCCATACTCTGTTTATATGGATAAGGATACGGCAGCACAGTTTTCTCAATCACTTGATTCTTCATTTGAAGGTATTGGAGCAGAGGTTGGGATGAATGACGGAAAGGTTACGATTGTGGCACCGTTCAAAGGGTCTCCAGCAGAGAAAGCAGGGCTCCAGCCTAATGACCAAATCGTTAGTATTGATGGTGAATCTGTGGAGGGACTAGATCTGCATGAAACCGTACTGAAAATTCGTGGGGAAAAAGGATCCAAAGTAAGTATTGGAGTCTTACGTCCTGCTTCCAAAGAAACATTAACCTTCAATGTAGTTCGAGATGAGATTCCACTTGAAACAGTGTTCGGGGAAATGAAAGAGCAGCAAGGGAAGAAGGTAGGGTATATTCAAATCACCTCTTTCTCAGAAAACACGGCTAAGGATTTTAAAGAAACTTTAGGAAAGCTTGAAAAAGAACAAATGGAAGGGTTAGTTCTTGATGTTCGAGGAAATCCTGGTGGTTATCTCCAAAGTGTGGAAGAAATCTTGAAGGAATTTGTCACAAAGGATCAGCCATATATACAGATTGAAGAGCGCAATGGTGATAAAAAGCGGTACTTCTCAGACTTAAAGGAGAAGAAAGACTATCCAGTAACGGTATTAATTGATAAAGGAAGTGCTTCTGCTTCAGAAATTTTGGCGGGTGCCTTAAAAGAAGCCAGTGGCTATGATCTTGTCGGAGTAACGTCATTTGGAAAAGGTACTGTTCAACAAGCAGTTCCGATGGGAGATGGCAGTAATATTAAGCTAACCCTTTATAAATGGTTAACTCCGGAAGGAAATTGGATTCATAAAAAAGGTGTAGAGCCTACAATTACTGTAGAACAGCCTCCACTATATCAAGCAAGTCCGATTCAATTAGAAAAAGACTTGGTTCGTGATATGAACAATGAACAAGTGAAAACAGCGCAAATTGCTTTAAAAGGACTAGGTTTTGAACCTTCTCGTGAAGATGGCTATTTTAGTCCTGAGACCGAAACAGCTGTAAAAGCATTTCAACAAACGAATGACTTACCTGTAAATGGGAAAGTTGATCAAGAAACAGCTAAAATGCTTAATGAAAAATTACAAGAGCTACGTGGTAAAGAAGAAAATGATATGCAATTAAAAATGGCGATGAAAACGTTATTTGAAAAATAGGTAACCTTTAGGCAGAAAATAAGTCCAGGTACTTGAGAATATGAATATGTAGCTTTTAAAGACTGTAGGTAGACTCATAACAGAGTTTGCCTACAGTCTTTTTATAGGATGAAGTATTTTCCGACTTCTATCACTACTAGTACACGTTATTTTTTAAAACAAAAGGACGTAAAAAACATACATTGAACGTACATCTATAGAAATCACATGAGAGGTAGGAGTTTAGCATATGAAGAAGACTAGTTATCAACGAGAGCTAGTTTATCAAGGGTTAGTGGATGAAATGAGTAGCGTTGTCTCTCAATTAAATGCTCAAGCAAGCTATAGTAAATATATTCGTTTGTTTTGTATGTACCTGGCTAATTACACAGCCAAGTCAACTATAGACGAGATTGATCAAAGCTGTGTGAAGGATTATTTTAAGTACTTAACAAAAAGCCATAAGCGGTTATCTATAACGCTATCTGATATAAAAAAATCAATGCAAATGATTTCGGATGCATTACAAATTGATTTTGACCAGTCAATTAATGATTTTTCAATGACTAATAGTGATCTTTGGAATAACTTGAAATAAGCGTACTCAATTGTCTATAGAGATGGTAAAATATGAGTAACTAAAGAGCGTTTCATCGATACGTTACAAAAGGTAGCCTGCTTTTTGGACATGTTTGACTAAAGAGAAACGGCTAAAAACAATAAGGTGGGGTTCTGCTTTGATCGAAAATTGGTTACTTGAGCTACTATGGGCAGTTGGTCGCTTCTTCCTTCATCCGCTCTTTTATTTATTTTTTCTACTTACACTGACCTATGGCTATGTGCGAATAAAACGCGAACGAAAGTCGTTTCACATTCGGGTGGAGGATCTTTATCATGAGTTGAAATTTACGTATACAAAAGGGCTGCTTGCTGGTGTGGTTCTCTCCGTTCTACTGTTTGCCTTAGGTGTAAGCTTACCTTTTGGAACGATTGTCTTACTAGCGATCATTACGGCTATTATAGGTGCATCACTTCAGCTTCGCTGGTTTTCATCGGCTTATACAATAGGTCTTACTTTTCTCATTGTTTCATTACTACCCGTGTTAAATAAAGAATGGGTGAATGATTTTTTTGTGGGAATTTCAGATACAAGCTACATAGCTCTTAGCCTCTTAGCTGGATTGTTACTTGTAACAGAAGGTGTGTTAATATTCCGTACATCTCATCAAAAAACATCACCGTCTATCATAAAAAGTACAAGAGGGCTTCCAATCGGCATTCATCAGGCAAATCGAACCTGGATGCTGCCGCTTCTGTTCCTTGTGCCAGGGGGAGAGTTAGTGTCTCCTGTCTCGTGGTGGCCTGTTCTCTCAATTGGTGGAGAGCCTTTTCTACTCCTGTTTATCCCATATTTCGTGGGGTTTCATCAACGAGTACAGGGATCGCTACCAGCTGAAAGCATGAAAACTACGGGCTTTCGAGTCATATGGCTAGGAGTGATCGCATTAGCGATCGCTGTAGGGAGTATATGGTTCACACCATTAGCCTTTGTTGCTATGTTTTTTGCCATTGTGGGTCGCGAATTTATCACAGTCCGTCAACGTATGAATGATGATTCTGCAGCATTTTATTTTTCAAAGCGTGATAAAGGCTTAATGATTCTAGGAATTCTTCCAGGGTCCCCTGCGGAAAAAATGGGACTGCAGGTGGGTGAAATGGTTATGAAAGTTAATGGATATGCGGTTAAAACCGAAGAAGAGCTTTATCAAGGCCTACAAAAAAATCGTGCATTCTGTAAACTTGAGATTGTTGATCATAACGGAGAAATTCGTTTTGCCCAATGTGCCCTTTACGATGGAGAACATCATGAGCTTGGTATTCTATTTGTGCAGGATGAGAAAAAGTGGGAGACGGAAGCGGTTTGAACTTGTAAATCTTCATACTCTTACGAAATGTGGTCATAATTATCCGGAAAAAAACAATATAACTTTCAAAATTAGAGGGCCTTTTGGTCTCTTTTTTTTTATAGGAGAGAGATAGTCTGCTAATAGATCAAGGTATTGAGCTTGAGAAACATACTTTCACTGTCATTATAAAAATCCGAGGCAGGGACATAAGTGTTTCAGTTAATGAGAAACCCGAACTATCAGGTGATTTTTCAATGAAAATCTCCTATATCGTTGGTTTTTTATTTTGTCGCTACATTTATTGATTGTTAATTGCAAGTGTAATGGAACGAAAGACACTTGACTCCGCGAGAGGTAGAGGAAAGGGTGAGACCCCACAGGCGTAGCCGAGGAGGATAAAGCTTATTCCCTAGGAAAAAGCAGTTCATTTTTCCCCTGCGGAAAGCAAGTGGATGCAGCGTAATTGAACGTACTTGTTCTTCCACCACAACATATTAATAAGAACAACGTGTTATAGAGGACGCATTAATTGGAATTGTGGTTGTGAGGAAAAAAGTTACATTTATGCTAAAATATAAGGGGATAATGATAAAATACTTTACAAAGGATGGAATAAGATGGTAGCGAAAACTGAAGAAGATTTTATCGGTTTGAAGGAAATTGGCAAAATTGTTGCTTCAATTAGAGATGAATTGGTACAAAGAACAATTCCTGGAATTACGACTAAAGAACTGGATCATATAGCAAGAGAGCTTTTTGAGAAAGAAGGTGCAGTTTCAGCCCCAAAAGGTGTATATGATTTTCCTGGCTATACTTGCATTAGTGTGAATGAAGAAGTGGCTCATGGTATTCCAGGTTCTCGTGTTATTCATGAAGGAGATTTAGTAAATATAGATGTTTCTGGCTCCAAAAACGGCTATTTCGCAGATACAGGCATTTCGTTTGTAGTGGGCGAAGGAGATGAAGTATTAACCCAACTATGCAACGTTGCTAAAATGGCATTTGAAGCAGGACTTAAGAAAGCAAAACCCGGTGCTAAAAAAAGTGGAATAGGAAAAGTAGTTTTTCAAACAGCTAGAGAGAATGGGTTAACTGTTATCAAAAACCTTACAGGTCATGGTGTTGGACGTACAATACATGAATCTCCTGACCACATTTATAATTATAACAACACATGGGATAATGAATTATTGAAGGAGGGAATGGTTATCGCATTCGAACCATTTATCTCAACCTTTGAAGAAGAGGTTTTTCAAAAAGAAGATGGCTGGACCTATGCTACAAATAAAAGCTTTGTGGCTCAATTAGAACATACGATTATCATTACTAAAACTGCTCCAATTATTGTTACACTTTAAATATAGCATACACAAAAAGAAATTATTCTCTCAACCATTGATCACGTTCTGCCTTAGATTTTTGCCCGCGTTTTTTTCTTTTTTTCAGTTTTTTCTTCTTTTGGGGGGGAACTCTTTTATACGTCTTGAAAGCCTTGAGGCTCTAAGTATTCAATTTATGAATTAAAATAACAAAATTAGGAAGAGAGAAGGATAGAGTCTCAATGAGAGGTTTCAGACGAATACTATTCGATATTTTTTTCTAGGGGTTGATGTATGCCTATTAAAGATGGTTGACAATATACCTATTAGGGTATATTATAAGTCCTGTAAGCTACTTCAACACAAAACTTAAACGCATATATAGATATAAAAAAGATGAAGGGGATTGAGAGATGGAATATAATGATGGAGTAAAAAATCGTCTGAAGCGGATGGAAGGTCAGCTTCGAGGTATTTTAAACATGATGGAAGAGAATAAAGAGTGTAAAGATGTTATTACACAACTATCTGCAGTTCGTTCAGCGGTAGATCGTACAGTTGGTGTCATTGTTAGCGAAAATTTAGTTGAATGTGTGCTAGAAGCTGAGAAAAACGGTGAAGATACAAACCAGCTTATTAAAGACTCTGTTAACTTATTAGTGAGGAGCAGATAAAATTGTATTGACTTCTCTTTTTTTGATTGATAATATACCTATAGGGGTAATGGTAAACGGAAAAAACTCGTGGAGGTTTTATAGAATGAACTCAAATAAACTACTAGATGCAAAAGGATTAGCTTGTCCAATGCCAATCGTAAAAACAAAGAAAGCAATGACTGACTTAGAACCAGGTCAAGTATTAGAAATTCATGCAACAGATAAAGGTGCAAAAAGCGATTTAACTGCTTGGGCAAAATCAGTTGGTCATGAGTTAATTAAACATGAAGTAGAAAATGATGTTTTCAAGTTTTGGATCCAAAAAGGATAAAAAATTTTATATAGAAAGATACCTATGAGGGTATATTAATTAGGAGGTCATTATGACGGAAACGAAAAAAACAACGATTGTATTATTTAGCGGGGATTACGACAAAGCGATTGCAGCATATATCATTGCAAACGGTGCAGCAGCTTATGATCATGAGGTAACGATATTCCATACTTTCTGGGGATTAAACGCACTACGTAAGGATGAACATGTTGAACTGAAGAAAGGCTTTATGGAAAAAATGTTTGGAAAAATGATGCCAAGAGGCGCAGATAAAATGGGATTGTCAAAAATGAATTTTGCTGGAATGGGACCTAAAATGATTAAGAGTGTGATGAAAAAGCATAATGTCGTTTCTTTACCAGGTTTAATTGAAATGGCCCAAGAACAAGATGTTAAGCTTGTTGCATGTACCATGACAATGGATCTTTTAGGTCTACAAAAGGAAGAATTAATGGAAAATATTGATTATGCGGGTGTTGCAGCATATCTAGCTGACGCTGAAGATGGAAATGTAAACTTATTCATCTAAGGAGATCACGATGGACTATTTACCATATGGATTGTGGGCAATTCTTCTTTTTTTCATCATTCGTCGTATGTTTCCAGTTAAGGGAGTAAAGCATATTACAGTTGCTGAACTAAAAGAGAATCTTCATGATAAAAACAAACAATATATTGATGTTCGGACATCGGCTGAATTCAAGGGCAGAAACATTAAAGGGTTTAAAAATATACCCTTACACCTATTATATGAAGCACATGGTCTTTTAAAGGAGAAAAAGGTTGTGCTGATTTGTCAAAGTGGCATGAGAAGTAATAAGGCAAGTAAGGTGTTGAAAAAGCAAGGATTTAAGAAGATTACAAATGTTAAAGGCGGTATGAATGCTTGGAGCTAAAGACTTTAAGGAGGAATGAAGGATGAAGGAAATGACAGCGAAAGAAGTAGAAAATCAATTAAATGAAGGTAAAGTATTTGATATTATTGATGTTCGGGAAACAGATGAAGTAGCAGAAGGAAAAATACCTGGTGCAATTAATATCCCTTTAGGTTTAGTTGAGTTTCGCATGCATGAGCTAGATAAATCGAAAGAATATCTTATGGTGTGTCGCTCAGGTGGAAGAAGTGGTCGTGCTTCACAATTTCTCGAAGGTCAAGGCTTTACCATTATTAATATGACCGGCGGAATGCTTGCTTGGGAAGGCAAGGTCGAATAATTTTTTTAGAAAATTAAATACCCGTAGAGGTACTATTGGAGGTTAAAAGCATGGAGAATATGAAAGCAAATGTAACATTAGACGCAAAAGGTTTAGCTTGTCCAATGCCGATTGTAAAAACAAAAAAAGCCATGACAAATGTGGAAGCAGGTCAAGTGTTAGAGATTCTAGCTACAGATAAAGGTTCATCAGCAGACTTAAAGGCTTGGGCAGAAAAAACAGGTCATCAATTTCTCGGAACAATTGAAGCGGGAGATGTGCTAAAGCATTATGTTAGAAAAGCTTCTGATGAGGAAACGGTTGAAAAGAAGCATCCACATGTGATTGATAATGCTGGGTTAGAATCTAAGCTAGGTGAAAACATTGTGGTACTTGATGTACGTGAATCAGCTGAATATGCGTTTCATCACATTCCTAATGCCATTTCTATGCCATTAGGTGAGTTAGAAGCTAGACTGGATGAGCTAAGCAAGGATTCAGAGATCTATGTGGTTTGCCGTACAGGGAGCAGAAGTGATTTAGCTGCACAAACACTAACGGAAAAAGGATTTACGAAGGTTGTTAATGTTGTACCAGGGATGACGAGTTGGACTGGAGTAAAGGAGAGTTTATAGGAGTTAGGGTTAGAGCTTGAACATTTTGAGTCTCTAACCTTTATGGATTCGTTTAAATTTTTTTACATTAAATTATACCTGAGGGGGTAATTGTACATGACAGTTCAAGTAATGACAGCCAAAGAAGTGACGAAAAAGGTAATCAATAAAGAGAAATTATTTATTCTTGATGTACGTAATGAGGATGCTTTTCAGGATTGGAAGATCGAAGGAGAAAACGTTAAATATGTGAATGTTCCTTACTTTGATTTATTAGATGGTGTTGAAGAAATAATGGATCAGTTGCCGAAGAATGAGGAAATTTTAGTTGTTTGTGCAAAAGAAGGCTCTTCTATTATGGTAGCAGAAATGCTTGCTGAGGAAGGGGTAGAGGTTTCCTATTTACAAGGTGGTATGAAGGCTTGGAGTGAATATTTAGAGCCAGTTAAGGTTGGTGATCTACAGGATGGCGGAGAAATCTATCAGTTCGTGCGTATCGGTAAAGGGTGTCTTTCTTATATGGTTGTATCAAACGGTGAAGCGGCCATTATTGACTCCACACGGATGACAGATGTTTATACTCAGTTCGCTGAGAATTTAGGAGTAAACATTACTCATGTGTTTGATACACACCTACACGCTGATCATATCTCAGGTGGTCGTGTAATCGCTGAAAGTACGGGTGCAACGTATTGGTTACCACCTAAGGATGCGACAGAGGTAACATTTGCATATCAACCACTAGATGGTGGTCAAGAAGTAACAATTGGGGATACAAAAATCACGATTCATGCCCTTTACTCACCTGGACATACAATTGGATCGACATCCTTTGTCGTGGATGAGAAGTTCTTGTTATCAGGTGATATTTTATTTATCGATTCAATTGGTCGTCCGGATTTAGCGGGTATGGCTGAGGATTGGGTTGGTGATTTACGTGAGAGCTTATACACTCGCTACCGTGAATTATCTGACGAATTAGTTGTTCTACCAGCTCACTTTATGATAATTGAAGAGTTAAACGAAGATGGAAGTGTAGCGGAAAAGCTAGGAACATTATTTGCAAAAAACCACGGGTTAACTATTGAAAATGAAGCAGAATTTAGAAGGTTAGTAACAGAAAATTTACCGGCTCAACCGAATGCATACCAAGAAATTCGCAAAACAAACATGGGGCAACTTACACCGGATGAAGAAACACAACGTGAAATGGAAATCGGACCAAATCGCTGTGCAGTGAGATAAAAGGTCTATCTTCTGAGGTCAATGGTACCTAGCTTATCTCTCTATAAGTACAAATGATTATCAATAAAAAGGAGTGTTCTATTCATGGATGTTAATAAAGTAGTAGACGCAAAAGGATTAGCATGCCCAATGCCTATTGTACGGACAAAAAAAGCAATGACAGATTTACACTCAGGAGAGATTCTAGAAATCCACGCAACCGATAAAGGAGCAAAAAGTGATCTAACAGCATGGACAAGATCAGGTGGCCATGAACTCCTAAAGACAGAAGAAGACAACGACGTATTCAAATTCTGGATTAAAAAAGCCTGATCACGCATCTACTCAAAAAGATAAAATTTAGTCTGCACCACTTTAACGTGGTGGGGGTCAGGCACCAAAGTTCTTTATCGCTTTACTTGAGTGGGGGCCTGGCCCCATTCAAGATAAGGAGGAATCCAAATGGATCTAGCATTTATTGTCACTATTTTTTTAATTGGTTTTATTGGTTCCTATATATCTGGGATGCTTGGCATTGGTGGTTCTATTATTAAATATCCAATGCTTTTATATATACCACCGCTGTTTGGAATAGCAACGTTTACGGCTCATGAGGTATCTGGTATTAGTGCAGTCCAGGTGTTCTTTGCAACAATCGGTGGAGTTTGGGCCTACCGAAAAGGAGGTTACTTAAATAAGACTCTCATTATGTATATGGGAGTTAGCATCTTAATAGGTAGTTTTATCGGTGGTTTTGGTTCTAAGCTGATGTCAGAGAGTGGTATTAATTTCATCTATGGTATTCTTGCGTTAATTGCAGTAGTGATGATGTTTATTCCAAAGAAAGGAATCGACGAAATTCCGTTTGATCAAGTAACATTTAATAAATGGCTTGCATCAGGATTAGCACTTATTGTCGGAGTTGGGGCAGGTATTGTAGGGGCAGCAGGTGCATTTTTGCTCGTGCCAATTATGCTAGTCGTTTTAAAGATCCCTACAAGAATGACAATTGCTTCTTCACTTGCTATTACGTTTATTTCTTCCATTGGAGCGACAGTTGGAAAGATTTCAACGGGACAGGTTGATTATTACCCAGCATTAATTATGGTCATTGCTAGTCTAATAGCATCTCCTCTTGGCGCAATCGCTGGTAAGAAAATAAATACGAAAGTCCTGCAGATTGTTTTAGCATTGCTGATTCTTGCAACTGCTTTGAAAATTTGGATGGATATCTTATAAAGAATACAATTACAGTCAAAAACCGAGGAGTGATAGATTCACACCTCGGTTTTTGTCGTCTTAGTCGCTATTTCCCGGGGAATCGACAAAAAACGGGTGGAAACAAGCCACCGTTGGGTACTATCAATCATCTCAATACCTTCTAAACACACTGAGCTTAATCTTAATAAAACTACCTAAATGTTTTATGTCGAGAGTGCAGTGGAAAAGGATGAAAAGTGTAATCAAGTTAAAAAAACATAATGCAAACAAACCTGTGAGCATCGATTTAATAAAGTGTTATCAATAATAACTTAGAATTTAGAAAAGAGGTGCTTCGACAGTTACCTATTCAGCGATAGACCTAAGCAAATCGTAGAAATTTCATTTGATCCTTAGAATGAAATAGGGAAGATTAATCTTCCTGTAATGTTTGCTACGTACCAAGACTTAGTAGTCTCAAGTAGGACTACAAATATCAGACTGTACAAACATAGGGAAACCTCCACAAGAAGGCTCCATTCGAACCGAAATGCTTCAAAAGAATAAATCCTATATAAATTGAATTTTTCCTAATCAATAGTTAAATACTACCCAATGAGACAAATATATCGTTCTGAGTAAAGGTATCATTACCGTTGTGGTCGGTATTTTCTTGTTTTTCGCTGTGAACAAACGAGAAAATGTGCAATTATAAAGGTGAAGTCATTCGACAAATTTCGAGTGGTGACAGGCACTATTCGACAAAACGCTACCTTTGTCATTTGTGTCGCGACAAAGTTAGTTTTCAACTTTCTTGAGGGTTGGGTATGGATAATTTAAGATATGGGTAAGCTTTGTTGCTATTTTATTTAATGAAAGGGAGACAATCATATGGCTCAATCTAATATAAAAGTTAAAGTGCAAAAGTTTGGTAACTTCCTTAGCTCTATGGTACTGCCGAATATTGGTGCTTTCATAGCGTGGGGTTTAATTACGGCGCTTTTCATTCCAACTGGGTTCTTCCCAAATGAAAGCCTTGCCAATTTAGTTGGACCGATGGTAACGTACCTATTACCTCTGTTAATTGGTTATACAGGAGGTAAATTGGTCAATGATCAACGTGGAGGAGTTGTCGGTGCAATCGCGACAATGGGTGTCATTGTTGGTGCTCCTGATACGCCAATGTTTTTAGGTGCAATGGTGGCAGGTCCATTAGGTGGATATGTGATCAAGAAATTTGATCAACTTGTCGAAGGTAGAATTCGTTCTGGCTTTGAAATGCTTGTTAATAACTTCTCAGCAGGTATTCTTGGAGCAATCCTTGCAATCCTAGCGTATTTAGGAATTGGTCCTGCAGTTGATGCGTTCACAGAAGTACTTGTAGCTGGTGTTGACTGGCTAATTGCAGCGGGATTATTACCATTAACAAGTATTTTAATCGAACCTGCAAAAATTCTTTTCTTAAACAATGCAATTAACCATGGAGTTCTTTCTCCGATTGGTTTAGAACAATCTCAAGATACAGGTAAGTCAATTCTTTTCCTATTAGAAGCTAACCCAGGACCTGGTCTTGGCGTATTATTAGCATTCATGCTGTTCGGTCGTGGAACGGCGAAGCAATCAGCATCTGGTGCGGGAATCATTCATTTCTTTGGTGGGATTCATGAGATTTACTTCCCATACGTATTAATGAAACCAATGCTTTTCCTTTCTGTTATTCTTGGTGGTATGAGTGGAGTGTTTACCCTTGTCTTATTAGGTGGAGGTCTTCAAGCTCCAGCATCTCCAGGTAGTATTCTTGCCATTGCAGCTGTAACACCTGCTGACGGTATGGTGTATGTTGCGAACTTTGCAGCAGTACTTGTTGCAACGGTTGTATCATTCGTTGTTTCTGCGATTGTAATGAAAACAAGTAAGACAAATGATGAAGATATTAATGCAGCAACAGAGAAAATGCAGCAAATGAAAGGGAAGAAAAGCTCTGTAGCAGGTCATGTTTCTCAAAACTCAGGAACTCTTCCTGCAGAGGTAAACAAAATCGTCTTTGCATGTGACGCAGGTATGGGTTCAAGTGCAATGGGTGCTTCTTTACTTCGTAAAAAAGTGAAGGAAGCTGGTTTAGATGTTTCTGTAACAAATACAGCAATCAGCAATCTTACAGCTGATACACAGGTTGTTATTACTCAGGAAGAATTAACACCTAGAGCGAAGAGTAAGCTTCCAGGTGCATACCATATCTCAGTTGATAACTTCCTATCTAGCCCTGAATACGATAAGCTTATTGCGAGTCTTCAAGATGGAGTTACAGAGGAACAGGCTGAATTGGTAGAAGAATCTGAGCAAGAAGCTGTCGATACGGAGCCAAACATGGACAAAGATGATGATCTATTATTAGAGGAAAACATCTTTGTGGGCAAAGAATTTGCTAATAAAGAAGAAGTCATTCGCTTTGCTGGTGAGGCTTTAGTAAAAGCTGGATACGTAAAAGAAAGCTATGTAGATGCAATGTTAGAGCGTGAAGGCATCACAACAACATATATGGGAAATAACGTGGCAATTCCTCATGGTACGGAGGAAGCGAAGAAAGCCGTTCTTAAATCAGGCTTTACCGTTATCCAGGTACCAAATGGTGTAGACTTTAATGGTGAGAAGGCAAAGTTAATCTTTGGTATCGCTGGTAAAGATGGTACACATTTAGATATCCTTTCAGGTATCGCTGTCATCTGTTCTGAACAGGAAAATGTAGATAAGATGGTTCAGGCTAAAACAGCTAAAGAAATAAAGGATATGATTAACAGTAAATAAGAGGAATCCAGAAAGGCGGGTATTATACCTGCCTTTCTGTTCTACTTTTTACACCATTCACTTATTTTTGATCATACATACTACATGAAGTCAGGAAAGGGCTGGATCAATCTTAGACAGCCAATACTCTTATGAGAACAGTCACATGTTTACAAATAAAGCTTATAAGGAAAGCTTATAAAAGAAATGAGTGGATAGAATGGTTATCACTTCTAGAGAAAAATCCATCATTGATCTAATCATAAGAACCTCCGGAAAGCATACTGTTTCAACTCTGGCTGATTATTTAAATGTTAGTGGAAGAACCATTCAGCGGAACTTAAAATCAGTAGAAAAGATTCTTCATGAATATCAAGTAGAATTAAAGCGCACGAATAATGAAGGTCTTTTCATTGACGGAAAAGACGAACAAATATTCAAATTGATTCAAAAGTTAACGAGTATAGTGCCTACTGACGAAACACCTGAAGAGAGAAAATTAAGCTTGCTGATTATTTTGCTTCAAGAAGGTCCTTATTTTAAAAAACAAGTGATTGCAAATCAGTTAGGTGTTAGTCAGGCTACTCTCACAGTATATCTCGATGAGCTTGCAGGCTGGTTAAGTAAGTTCTCCATAACACTCACGAGGAAAAGGGGAGTGGGTGTGGAGGTGTCAGCTGATGAGGCGAATAAGCGACATGCTTTAGTTAATTTCTTTATGGTTTATTTTTATGAAGAAATGATTGAAAGCCTATATCTCATTCAAAAGGGTAATCAGTTCTCCACACCGATTTTAGGTTACTTTTCACCGGATATTTTGCAGATTGTTGATCAAGTAACCAACTTAGCTTTGAGTAAAAAACAAATCAGGTTAATTGACAGTGATTATATTGGGCTTGTTGTCTATACGTGCTTGACTATTCAACGGACAAAAAATAACTTAATGCTCGATGAATTAGTCATAAAAGATCAGGTTGAGACGCATGAGTATAGACTGATCGAGTCAATAGCGGGTGAATTAAGTGAAAGGCTATCTGTCTCATTAACCAAAAGTGATCTTTATTTTTTAAGTGTCATCTTAAAGGGTTCGAAGGTTCAAGCGGCTGATTCAATCGATTATGATGGAATCATTTTAGGACAGCTCATTAAAAAGGTAATAAGGAAGGTATCATCTAAGCTTCATGTTGATTTATCTGATGATTTTTCACTGTATCAAGGGTTAATGGCGCATATGGAGCCTTCTATCTATCGATTAAAGCAAAAGATGGAGTTATTTAACCCGATGACAGAAGAGATCAGGAAGAAGTATCCGGTTTTGTTTATGGCTGTGAAAGATAGCTTGGAAAGCGAATTTAAAGATATCCAATTTCCAGATGATGAGGTTGCCTTTATAGTTCTTCACTTTGGTTCTGCTCTCCTTATGCAAGAAGAAGATGTGAATATAAAAGCGGTGGTTGTTTGTCCAACGGGGATAGGCACATCTAAGATGCTTGCTAGCAGAATTCAGAAGGAAATTGCCGAAATTCAAACTGTTGAGATTCTGTCTCTTACTGAGTTTCAGGCAGCTACCTTTAAAGAAGAAGATATTGTAATTTCCACTGTAAGGCTCCCTTATACTGATCTTGATTATACACTTGTAAGTCCATTATTAAGTGAAAAGGATATACAATCTATCCGTAATTACGTAAAAACCAACTTAGAGAAGTTAACAAGAATCACAAAGAATGTAGAGCCTGTGACAAAAGATATCGGAAAAGGTAAGCACCCTAAGGTGAGAGAACTTTTACAAGAAATAAAGGATGTTTCTTTCAGTATTGAGTCCATTTTAGATAATTTTCGTGTCTACCGAAAAGAACATACTGGTACCCATTTACCTGTGTTAACAGAAATGGTGGAACAGGCAGAAAAAGATGGTCTTCTAACCGATTCACATGAAGTGATGTATGAATTGCATGAGAGGGAAAAAAAAGGTGGTTTCGGAATACCTGAGACCACGATGGCGCTATTTCATTGCCGAAGTGAACATATTAAGGAGTTAATTTTTCAAATATCACACCTTAATCAGCCCTGTACAATTAAAGGGATGAATGGGGAAGAAATGGAAATGAAGAGCCTTCTTTTAATGCTTGCACCTGCTAACATGAGCAAGAGAGAACAAGAGATATTAAGTATCATCAGTACAAGCTTAATTGAGAATAATATGTCTATGATGATTTTCTCCTCTTCCAATGAATCAATGATTCGAAAAAAATTAGAGGATCTATTTTTAGAATACTTACAAAATAATTTAGTAAAGGAATGATAATGATGAAGAAAGCCGTTCATTTTGGTGCTGGAAATATTGGTAGAGGTTTTATTGGTTCCCTTTTTTCTCAATCAGGTTATCATGTAACCTTCGTAGATATTGCCGATCAGATTATTAATAAACTAAATGAGGAAAAAAAGTATAATGTCGTATTAGCAACAGAAGAGAAAGAGACTGTAACAATTGAAAATGTCTCAGGTTTAAACAACCTTCACCAAGTAGAGGATGTCATTCAAACGATTTCGGAAGCAACCTATTTAACAACGGCAATTGGACCAAATATTTTACCAAGAATCGCTCCGCTAATTGCACGTGGTATTACAAGTCGTCTCTCTTCAAGTAATGAAAAGCTATATGTTATTGCTTGTGAAAACCAAATTGGTGCAACGGATATTTTAAAAGAGCATATTATGGAAAATCTTGATGAAGATACGAAGGCAAAGCTTGACGGTCGCGTGTATTTCTTCAATTCTGCTGTAGACCGTATTGTTCCAATTCAAGATCAAGACTCTTTAGATGTGCTTGTAGAGCCTTATTATGAGTGGGTTGTGGAAACGAAAGAAAGCATTCCACATGTAGAAGGAATGACAATTGTAGGAGATCTTGCTCCGTTTATCGAGAGAAAATTATTTACGGTTAATACAGGCCATGCAGTTATCGCTTACTTTGGATACCTTCAAGGAAAAGAAACAATCGATAAGACTTTAGCGGATGATCAAATTGCAAATCAAGTGAGAGAGACATTAAAGGAAACGGGTGCTTATTTGGTTAAGCAATATGGTCTTAATGAAGAAGAACATACTGCCTATATTAACAAAAACATTGAGCGCTTCAAAAATCCATATTTAAACGATGGTGTAACAAGAGTAGGCCGTGCACCAATTCGTAAATTAGGACCAGAAGATCGTCTTGTTCGTCCAACAACTGAGGCTCAAAAAGCAGGCTTAGCTTATTCAAACCTTGCTAAAGCTATTGCAGCAGCCTTACTTTTTGATTATCAAGAAGATCCAGAAGCAACAGAAATTCAAAGCATCATTAAAGCAGATGGAGTAGCAGCTGTACTTAAAAAGGTGAGTCATCTAGAAGAAGATAGTGAGATTACACAAGAAGTGATGAAGCAATATGACTTATTAAAGAAATAATGTAGCACACTTACAAGCTTACAGAATTGGGGAGTACCCTTTTCTGTAAGCTTTTTTTGTTTTGGTCTTTTAAACTGGTGAGATTGATAGATGTTTTGTCACCTTTCGTGTACTAAAAAAGAGCCCGCTACTCTATGAGGGTAGTGGGCTCTAATCGACAGAATTTTGGCGGTAACCAACACAGATTATGCCAAATCAGCAGCACCTTGAGCGATAAGGTCAAATAGCTCTTCAATGTCTTCGTCTTCTACACAGGAGAAGGCGATTCGAAGGTCTGTTGGATTGATGGAAATGGTACCAACTCCGTATTTGTCTAATAGGTGAAGTCTTAGCTGCTCTGCGTCGATAGTGTGAAGTTTAAGACACATAAAGTAGCCAGAGTTGAACGGGTAGTACGTCCAATATTTTTGGTATTCCTCCTTGTTTAAAACTTCTTTTGTTTTATCAGCACGGCGTTTCATTAACGCAAATTTTTCGTCTTTTTCAACGTCAAACTCATTTGATTGTAGGGACTGTAAAATGATTGACTGAGACGGATGTGAGCTACTTGAGATGGTTCCACGAATAAGCCCTTTTGTTTTCTGTTCTAGAGAGTTCAGGACAGCTTCACTTCTGCTCGCAAACGTAATAAAGCCTACACGGAAGCCCCAAACATAATTTTCTTTTGTTGCACCGTCAATTTTCACTGGAAGAACACGTGGATGAGCATCAGCTAATAAGCTGAAGATCGATTCCTTCATTGAATCCTCATAAAATAATCCGAAATACGCATCATCAATTAGCGTAACAATGTTTAAGCCTTCCTCAGCTGCCTCTGTTAACACAGCTACAATCTCTTTCGCTTCATCCTCAAGTGGTGTATAACCAGTTGGGTTATTTGGGAAGTTTAAGACCACAACCACTTTCCCAGCTTCTTTATTTGCTGCGATTGTTTCTTTTAATCCTTCAACATTAAAGCCGTTCTTTTCATTAAATAATGGGTAGGTTGCGACTGTTGCACCACGACGAGTTTTGAACGTTAAGTTATAATTACCCCAATATTTATCAGGTAAAATAACAGGTGTACCTTCCTCCGTAAATAAATCAGCAGCTATACTTAATCCGTGAGTTAATGCATTCGTAACAATCGGATTACCAATTATTGCACCATCTAAAGATGGATTGTCTTTTAGAATTTTTTTCTTCCATTCACTTCTTAATGTTTCTTTTCCTTGTGGAGGTGCATAGGGGAATAGGTCCTTTGGTGCGACACGATCTCCAAATAAGTCTTGGATATGCTGGAAATGCATGGGTTGGTTGTTCTCAGTTGCAATCCCAATCGTTGCATTAAATTTTGTTGCTTTTTTACCAGCTTCTGCAGATTGACTTAAAATTCCTTTTGGATAAAACATTTCTTTTCCAAGCGGGGACAACATGTCGTAAACATATTCATTATCCGCTTTTAATGCTGAATTTAACGCTTGTGCTAATTCATTCATTATTTTTCCACCTCTATTAGAAAAAAGTATTTTCAAAATTCATTACCGAATATTTTAACACAGTAAAGATTGTTCTCACAGTAGTCTTTGTCATTTCTTTTCATAAGTTTCTGTACACTCTTTATTTAAAAAGTTAAACAAACGTTTATTTAAAAAAATCATCCAATACTTCTGCTGTCAACCTTCATGTCGTAGCTGAATATCATGTGTTAGGGTTAATTAATAAGTGAACCACTATCTGTTTTCAAGGTATACTATACCTAACACAGAACAGATAAGAAACGAAGATGAACTACCTACTATAGTATGTGAGGAAGATCTATATGGAGATTACGACTATTTTGCTTGGTTTTATTATCGTATTAAACATTGTGTTTGCCGTCATCGTAATCTTCCGAGAGCGAAGAGATGCAACGGCCTCTTGGGCTTGGCTTCTTGTCCTTTTTTTCATCCCTGTATTAGGCTTTGTTTTGTATATGCTGTTAGGACAAAATTTAAGTCGATATCATATGTTTCAATGGGAGGATCGAAAAAAGCTCGGGATTGAAAAAATCATTGCTACTCAATTAGAAAGCATAAGAAATAATACGTTTGAATTTCGAGATGAAGTAGCAAAAAACAATAAGCAATTAATAAGTATGCATATTCTAAATAACGATGCGATTTTAACAGACGATAATATGATTGAGATCTTCACGGACGGTCATCAAAAATTTAATCAACTTTTAAAGGATATACAAGCTGCTGAGCATCATATACATCTTCAATATTATATTTTGAAAAAAGATCAGCTTGGCATAAGACTAATTGAGGAATTAGAAAAGAAGGCAAAGCAAGGTGTAAGGGTTAAAGTTTTGTACGATGACTTGGGTTCGAGGGGCCTTAGACCATCCTTCTTTAAGAGATTGCGTCAGGCTGATGGTGAGGTTGAAGTGTTTTTCCCGTCACGGCTACGTTGGATTAACTTACGAATGAATTACCGGAATCATCGCAAGCTTGTCATTATTGATGGAAAAGTGGGGTATGTAGGTGGGTTTAACGTTGGTGATGAGTATTTAGGCCTTGACCCTAAATTTGGGTATTGGAGAGACACCCATTTGCGTATCCATGGAAGAGCTGTTCATGCAATCCAAACCAGATTTATTTTGGACTGGAATCAAGCAACGGAAAAACAAAAAATTGCTTTTTCAAGTCACTTTTTCCCTGAACCAGAGGAAAATTCGAAAGGATCTAGTTCCGTGCAAATTGTGACCAGTGGCCCTGATTCAGAATGGGAACAAATCAAAAATGGTTACATTAAAATGGTGTCAACTGCAAAAAAATCCATTCGAATTCAAACACCTTATTTTATCCCTGATGCAAGTCTTTTAGATGCATTAAAAATTGCCTGCTTGTCAGGAGTTGACGTGGAGCTCATGATTCCAAACAAGCCAGACCATCCTTTTGTTTATTGGGCAACAATGTCATATGTTGGAGAGCTTTTAAACTCAGGAGCTCGTGTGTATATTTACGACAATGGCTTTATTCATGCAAAAACTATTGTGGTGGATGAGGAATTAGCCTCTGTTGGAACCGCGAACATTGACATGCGTAGCTTTAAATTGAATTTTGAGGTCAATGCCTTCGTCTATGATGCTGAAATCGCGTTGGAGCTAGTAGAAGCATTTCAACACGACCAAAGCGTCTCACGCGAATTAACATTAGAAGCCTATGTAAATCGAAAAAAAATCATTCGGTTTAAAGAATCCGTTTCAAGATTATTATCTCCAATCTTATAGGTAGGGAGGAGAGCTGAAATTATTTATTATTTGACAACTACTCGATGTTTCGTTGACACTAACTAGTAGAATATACATAGAAATTTTTAAAAGGTGGTAGACCGAATGGTAGAATTATTAAAGTTAAAGCCCATTTTTCAAGAACGAATTTGGGGTGGTACTACATTGAGAGATTCCTTCGGATACGAAATTCCAAGTGAACAAACTGGAGAGTGCTGGGCTATTAGTGCACATCCGAATGGAAATTGTACAGTTGAAAACGGTCCTTTTGCTGGAAAAGAATTAAGCTGGCTATGGGAAAATCAACGTGATTTATTTCAACAAATGGAAGGAGATCGTTTCCCTCTGTTAACAAAAATATTAGACGCGAAAGCAGATCTTAGCGTACAGGTCCACCCTAACGATGAATATGCAAAAGTAAACGAAAATGGTGAATTAGGGAAAACTGAGTGCTGGTATATTATTGACTGTAAAGAGGATGCAGAGATGATTTTTGGTCATCACGCCCAAACGAAGGAACAGTTCGTACAAATGATTCATTCGGGTAGATGGGACGATCTCCTTAGACGAGTGAAAATAAAGCCAGGTGATTTTTTCTATGTTCCAAGTGGGACCCTCCATGCTCTTTGTGAAGGAACGCTTGTATTAGAAACGCAGCAAAGCTCGGATACGACCTACCGTGTGTATGACTACGATCGAGTGGACGCAAATGGTCAAACCAGAGAATTACACCTAGATAAGGCAATTGAAGTTACAACAGTCCCAGATCAAGTAAACCACTCTGAGCACCGAACGATTCAAGAAGGAACAGCCACGATCACCACATTCGCAGAAGAAGAATATTTCTCTGTTTACAAGTGGACCGTTCAAGATACATACACCTATAACCGTAAAGCCCCTTTCCTCCTTTGTAGTGTTATCAGTGGGCAGGGAGTCGTGAAAACAAACGGTGAAACGCTTAGTATCAAAAAAGGTGATCACTTCATCCTAACAGCTAATGCAGAGCAATTAACGATTGAAGGCACTATTGAGCTCATTGTGTCCCATCCATAAGTTATGTGAAAAAGCCCCTTTAGTTGGGGCTTTTTTTGATGGGAGAGGACTAGTTTTAGAACTTAAGGAGGGAGGTAAGTGGGGGGCAGGTGAGTGAGCGGGCAGGCAGGTAAGTAAGTGAGATTTTTGTCGAAATGAGTCTAATAGCGGAAAGAGGTGCAAGAATCGCGGAAAGGAGTGCAAGAATCGCGGAAAGGAGTGCGAGAATCGCGGAAAGAGGTGCAAGAATCACAGCTAGATGTTCAAAACTCGTGCAAAAGAGCAAAAATCTCAGATAGCTCCCATGAACTCACGGGTATTTCCTTCAAAATCCTCTCAATATCCTCTCAATATCAAAACAAGCCTTCAAAGCGGACGGAATCTTCCTAATGAAAACTTTAGCTAGAATAAGATAACGTAAATATTCACCCTTAAATTTGGTATTTATTGGATGGAAGTATGCTAAACTTAATCCAGGGGGGATTTATTTGAAGAAATATATGTATGTTGCTTTTGCCACAGTTTTATTCGCTTCATTCTTTTTGGTTGGTTGTACGGAAAAAACTGAATCAGAAACTCAAGATGAAAATATACAAACAATTGAAGCAGTTTTAAAGAATAATCTTAACGGGCCAGACGATGAATTGATACAAATAGTTAATGATGTAGATAGCTATGATAATTTAGAGGCTCAAAGAAAATATGAAGAAAACCTATACAAAGAATATTTTGCAGATGAAGAAGCGTTTCTGGAGTATGTTAATTATTACGGCACTACATTGTTGATAGAACCAATAAAAAATAATGTCAAACTAAAGGTGAAAAATATTGAATGGGAAAAAACTGATTCAAAAGAGATTATTTATAACTTTAAAGTTGAATTAGAGTACCAAAAAGAAGGAAATGACAAATCTGAAATTGGTATTTTAAATGGTCAAGCTAATGTAAATGAGGAGCATAAAATAGAACGTATGAAAATTCACATTAATGAATTCTGGGGGTCGTTTGATACTAATTAAAGATTTCTCACTGTCTAAGAAAGTGGACGAGTTAGTATGATGTGGGATAAATAGTGATTACCTACATCTTTTTATTGTGGATAAAGGTTTCTGTTCCAAGCGCTTCGCTTCCGCGGGGCTGGTCGGTGAGCCTCCCGCGTCTCTGGCTCCTGCGAGGTCTCACCTGTTCACCTGCCCCCGCAGGAGTCTCTGAGCCTTCTACTTCAATCAACTGTATGTGCTGCAGTAAAACATCCTATAAAATGCGCTTATATAGCACATGAACTGATGGAGATCTTATCAAGGAAGAGTTCAAACAAACGCATGAGCCAGATGGTTTACCTTGCATCACCTTGGTTCCCAAAAGATCATTTGGTCCATAAGCTGACCCTTTAGGAGTACTTTCTTCTTCAATAATGACTACGTATTTCTCCCTGAAGCCGCTCTTATTATAGCCACCTTAAAACATATCCTACTAATCAAAACCCAGATCTATCTCCCTTTTTTTCCTCTATATATTCCTGAATTACTTTCTTTAAAGGGTGAAGGGGAGAATCAGCTTTAATGTTGCCGACCATGCCTTGTATGACGGGTAGCCTAGGTTCGTTCTTTTTTAGCTCTTCTTCAATAACTTCTAGTGTGATAAATAATTCTTCATCCTTCACGATCTTTTTAGCTTTAGATACAAGCTCTAGAATGTCTTCACGACTATTTGGTTGGGGCGTCTCTTTTTGTTTTGTGACCCAATCAGCTGCAAGAATGGGTTCATCTGTTGATTCTTGGTAGCCTTTTGCTAAGTCATCGATTCGGTTGACAATATAGTAGGATAATGTTTCAAGGTCAAATGTAGCTTGTTCAAATATTATAAACTTAAGGTAAGAATGGATAATCCCCTGAAGAATGACATTTAAATCAAATAAGTAAGGGGCAATAGCTTCTCCATAGAGCTTTGAAAGAGAATGGTGATACAAGGTGCCAATCTCTAAACCCATATTCCTCATGAATTCTTCTACTTCTCCATTAATTGGAGTGGTTTGCTCGCGAATTTGCATGATAATAAAGTCTTTATGTTTCTTAATTTCCTCAAATTGTGTTTTAAGCTGCAGAACAAATGCTTCTTTTGGATGGTATTGTTCAATCGGTAGTGCGTCAATTTTTGACTTTATCATTGTAAATTGATATTTAAAAGCTTCGAGTAATAGAGCATCCTTAGATTTAAAATGAAGATAAAAAGCTCCTTTGGACATTCCACAAGCATCAACAATTTCTTGGATAGAGGTTGTTGAGTATCCTTTCTTTGCAAAGAGCTTCATACTTTCTTCAATAATCTTTTTTTCCTTAGCGTTCATGACGATCTCCTTTAGTAGGCTACAATTTTCTTCAATCTATTCGGATTTACTATATGTCAAGAGATATGACGGATTCTCTCCCTATACTGTTGGATGGTGCTACATGGCACCTATCATTTTATATGACCAAGTTTACTATGAATAGCATAAAGAATTTTGTTTTAAGAAACAAGTTTGCTTAAGACACACTCCTTATTAGTGGAAAACCCTATCCTGTACAAATCTTCATAAAGTGTAATGAAAGCACCGAACCTTTCAAGGTCTACCTCGACAGCTAGACTCTTTAGTCGATATACCTCTATACCCAATTCCTTCCACATACACTCTCAATTATAGTCAAAAAAGGGATTGCGTCTCTTTCCTAATGATGGTAAGATAAAAAACAATTAGTATAACACATTAACTTTAATTGTATAACATTATTGTTGTTTTTTTGTTGGGAGGGTAACGGTGAAGAATAAGGAGATTGTTTATTTAGTTTCAGATTCTGTTGGTGAAACAGCTGAATTAATGGTGAAGGCTGTTGCGGCACAGTTTAATGGTGGTGAAGTAGACATAAAGCATTTTTCATACGTTCAGGAAAAGGAAGAAATTCAACATATTGTTGAGCTTGCTAAGCTGCGAAACAGTATGATTGCCTATACGCTAGTTGTCCCTAGCTTAAAGAATTTTCTTGACGAGAAATCCCAAGAGGAAGGAATTATAGCTGTTGATTTAATGCATCCGCTGATGGAGGCATTCAGTAAGAAGTTTCAAAGTGGACCTAAAAGCGAACCTGGTTTAATGAGGAGATTAGATGAAAACTATTTTAGAAGAGTTGAGGCAATTGAGTTTGCTGTGAAATACGATGATGGCCAGGATCCAAGAGGATTAAAGCATGCTGATATGGTGTTGATCGGTGTATCTCGAACGTCTAAAACTCCGCTGTCGATGTATCTTGCTCATAAGCGCTTTAAAGTCGCTAATATTCCATTAGTCCCGGAGGTTGCCCCACCAAAAGAGCTTTTTACGATACCGAAGAATAAAGTAGTGGGTCTCATTATTACTCCTACTAAATTAAATGAAATACGAATTGAGCGCCTTAAAAATCTCGGACTTACTACACAGGCGAATTATGCAAATCTCGAACGAATTCTTGATGAATTAGATTATGCAGAGAAGATTATGAAAAGAATAGGGTGTCCTGTAATAAATGTATCAAACAAGGCCATTGAGGAAACAGCAGATATCATTTTAGCCATGTTCAAACAGAGAGGAGAAGCAACTCTATGACGAAATTTGTTTATATGTTTAATGAAGGAAATGGGAAAAAGAAGGAGCTCTTAGGTGGTAAAGGTGCAAATTTAGCAGAAATGACGAAAATTGGTTTACCTGTTCCGTATGGATTTACGGTTACAACAGAAGCTTGTCATGACTACTACAAGATTGGAAAAGCCATATCAGTAGATATAGAGTTTCAAATTTTAGAAGCGCTATCATCTCTTGAAGAGGCAACAGACAAGACACTAGGTGACCCGTTAAACCCATTACTTGTATCTGTTCGATCAGGTGCTGTTCATTCCATGCCAGGGATGATGGATACGGTATTAAATCTAGGGATGAATGATGAGACAGTTGAAGGGCTAGCGGAGTTAACCCTTAATCCGAGGTTTGCCTATGATTCCTACCGACGATTTATCCAGATGTTTAGTGATGTCGTATTAAAAATAGATAGCTTTTATTTTGAACAATGTGTGGAAGAAATGAGAGCTGCAAAGGGATATCAGTCTGACCCTGAAATGACGGCTGCTGATTGGCAGGAGATAATTATTAGGTATAAAGAAATCGTGAAAAAGCATGCGAAAAGACTGTTTCCGCAAGATCCTAAGGAGCAGCTATTTCTTGCCATTAGCGCTGTATTTGATTCTTGGCATAATCAACGAGCTATCGTGTATCGCCGACTCAATCAAATTCCAGAAAACTTAGGAACTGCTGTTACTATTCAGAGTATGGTATTTGGGAATATGGGTCCTGATTCTGGAACAGGAGTTGCTTTTACAAGAAACCCTGCTACGGGGGAAGCAAAGCTTTATGGCGAATACTTAATAAATGCACAGGGAGAAGATGTCGTAGCAGGAATTCGTACACCGCAGCCTATCGCTACTTTACAGAAGGAAATGCCGGATGTGTATGAACAATTTGCCCATACGTGTGAGCTTTTAGAAAAGCATTATCGTGATATGCAAGACATTGAGTTCACTGTTGAACGTGGGAGTTTATACATTCTACAAACAAGGACAGGGAAAAGAACAGCAGAAGCAGCCATCCGTATTGCGGTGGAATTGGTAGAAGAGGGAATGATTACGAAAGAGGAAGCACTGCTCCGAGTAGACCCTGACCAATTAAATCAATTGTTACACAGAAGAATTGATGATACTTCTGACAAACAACAGCTAGCAAAAGGTTTACCAGCATCCCCTGGTGCAGCAACAGGACTGGTCGTATTTGATGCAGATGTAGCAGAACGTCTAGCAAATGATCATCAAAGTGTGATCCTCGTTCGTCCTGAAACGACTCCGGATGATATTCACGGAATGATTGCCTCACAAGCAACGGTCACAAGTCGTGGTGGTATGACTAGTCATGCAGCGGTTGTTGCACGTGGGATGGGAAAGGCATGTATTTGTGGATGTGATTCGTTGACAATTGATTTGATACAAAAGCAATTCAAGGTTGGTGAAACCGTAGTTAGAGAAGGAGATATCATTACGGTTGATGGGTCAACAGGGGAAATATTCTTGGGTGAAATCGCAATGATTGAGCCGAAATTATCTGAAGAATTCAGACAACTATTACTGTGGGCAGATGAAAAAAGGACACTAGGGGTTCGTGCAAATGCAGATAATCCTACAGATGCTAAAAAAGCGATGGAGTTTGGTGCAGAGGGAATTGGTCTTTGTCGTACGGAGCACATGTTTATGGATGCAACTCGTATTCCAATCGTACAAGAGATGATTATGGCGGAAACGTTCGATGAACGATCAATAGCTCTTTCAAAATTACTTCCGATGCAGCAGGAGGATTTTGAAGGCATTTTTGAGGTGATGAATGGGAATCCAGTCACGATCCGGTTACTAGATCCACCTTTACATGAATTTCTTCCCGATAAGGAAGAATTACTCATAGACATTACGAAGCTTCGGATGAAGGATGGAGATTCGGAGGAGTTGAAAGAAAAAGAGCAGCTTTTACGAAAGGTTCGACAGCTTCATGAATTTAATCCAATGCTAGGTCACCGTGGTTGTCGACTTGGAATGATTTTCCCTGAGATTTATGTGATGCAAGTAAAGGCCATTTTTCATGCAATTGCTCGTTCAATGGAGAAAGATATTCCAGTGAAGCCGGAAATTATGATTCCTCTAGTGGGACATGTGAATGAATTAAAGCACATGCGTCAGCTAGTGGTAGATGCTGAACTTGAGGTCATGGAGGAAACGGGGCAGGTAGTGGATTATGTAATTGGAACCATGGTAGAGGTGCCGCGTGCGGCCTTAACGGCAGATGAGATTGCTGAAGAAGCGGATTTCTTCTCATTTGGTACGAATGACCTGACGCAAACAACGTTTGGCTATAGTCGCGATGATGCAGAAGGTAAATTCCTTCAAGCCTATATTGAAACAAAAGTATTACCAAATAATCCATTTGCAACACTTGATGTGGATGGAGTTGGTAAGCTCATTGAGACAGGCGTGAAGCTTGGTCGTAATACGAAGCCTAACTTAAAAACAGGGATTTGTGGAGAGCATGGCGGAGAAAAGAAATCGATTCAATTTTGTCATGAAGTAGGGCTTGATTATGTAAGCTGTTCTCCATACCGTGTCCCGCTAGCGAGATTAGCAGCAGCTCAAGCAACGATAAGAGCAGGGCAAAAGGAGACTAAGCAGCCTCAAACCCAATGTTAAGAGTAAGGATTACTTATGTGAATTTATTTCTTCCATAAGTAATCCTATTTATATGATTTTTAAAAGGGGAAGTACACCAGATCATCACTCGCTTTTTACATTTCCTTCGTGGGTTAACATCGTTTCATAGGAACGTAAAGATAAGAGAATTTCAAGTATATGTAAAACGCTCTCTATGTCAAGTGAAACCGACAATATTTTTTTAAAATCAATAGCGAAAGATAAAAAGATAAGCTACAATGTAAGATACTCCAATATTAGCACAGACTAAATAATCAGCATGTTTCTGATTTTTCAACGTAAGCTAAGATAAGGACAAGTTATTGATGGGGGACTTTTCATATGGTTTTTTCAAAAGGAAAAAGAGATAAATTCTCAGAGCTTTTAGTAAAAATCACAGGTAATCTGGAGAAAACTACGAGGTTCTGTGTTGAACATACTATAGCTAATCATCATGATTTACAGTTGTTCTTAGAGACAGTGAAGGACTATGAAAATCAAGGGGACGAATACATACATATTATTACGAAAGAGTTAAATCAAACCTTCATTACCCCAATTGATCGTGAGGATATATTAGAGCTGGCGATTCAATTAGATGACGTATTAGATGGACTAGAGCATATTGGGGCTATGCTTGAGATGTATTCAGTTGTTGAACTAACTGAGCATATGAAAAAGTTTATTCAGACGATTCATCAATGTGCAATAGAAATATCTCAAGCTATTGAATGTTTGTCTAGTAAAAAGCTGCAAGATATTTCAACCTACTCTTTACGAATTAAAGAGCATGAATCTAATAGTGATAATTTATTACGTGTAGCGGTGAAGAACCTATTCGCTGGTGTGAAGGACCCGATAAAAATTATTCAACATAAAGACATTTATGAAGCATTAGAAGGCATTGTAGATGATTGTCGGAAGGTTGCTAATATTTTAGATAGTATAGCGATGAAGAATGCGTAGGATGATTATCTAATATGGACGCAACTTTGTTGATAACGATCCTTATTGTTTTTGGTGCTCTTCTATTTGACTTTATCAATGGCTTTCATGATACAGCCAATGCGATTGCAACTAGTGTTTCCACAAAAGCGTTAAAGCCTAGACAAGCAGTTGTCCTTGCAGCAGTCATGAATTTTGTCGGTGCTCTTACCTTTACGGGGGTTGCTAAAACAATCACAAGTGATATTATTGACCCCTTTACCTTACAGAATGGTTCGGTTATTATTCTAGCGGCTTTATTATCTGCGATTATATGGAATATGCTAACCTGGTACTATGGAATTCCAAGTAGCTCATCACATGCCATTATTGGTTCCATCGTAGGTGCTGCAATTGCGGCATCGGGTTTATTTATCATTGACTTTAATGGTTTTTTCAAGATTATACAATCATTGTTTTTAACCCCGATTTTGGCCTTTGTCATTGGATACATTGTATATAGTTTATTTAAAGTTGTTTTTCGAAACCAATCTTTAATGAAATCAAATAATCGATTTAGACGGTATCAAATCATTACTGCAGCCTTTCAATCCTATACCCATGGTACGAATGACGCGCAAAAGGCAATGGGAATTATCACATTAGCTCTGATTGCGAACAACTACCATCACTCATTAGACATTCCTTTTTGGGTCCAATTCTCATGTGCCCTTGCAATGGGGTTAGGGACGTCAGTCGGTGGCTGGAGAATCATTAAAACAGTTGGAAATAAAATCATGAAAATCCGTCCAGTAAACGGTGTCGCGGCGGACCTATCATCAGCTGGGATTATCCTAGGAGCAACTTTGTTTCATTTACCAGTGAGTACAACACATGTTATTTCATCCTCTATTCTTGGTGTCGGTTCGTCTCATCGGAAAAAGGGGGTCAACTGGGGAACGGCTCAAATGATGGTTATTACATGGGTTATCACCCTTCCAGCTTCAGCTATTTTAGCAGGGATTATTTATTATCTAGTAAATATCTTTTTGTAGAGAAACAGCATTCATATGAGAGTGCTGTTTTTTAGTGTCGGTGGTGTAAGAGTGATTGATAGTTAGATAGTTATGAAGTGAAGAATGGCATTAAGCCTACACTTGCATTCATAGTTCTCTATTCCGTTCATATACTAGGACAAGGAGACGGAGAGGAGAGATATTAATGCAAGACATCTTATTTTTAATTGTTTCTTTACTTCTATTAAGTTTTATAACAGGTATGAAAATGTTAATTCACATTTGGGGAAAGAAATACGAATATAAAACTGCCTGGAGTTTGGTAGATCAGAAGAAACCTCTTAACGAGAAAAGACAAGTAGGTTATCGTCGATAAACAGAGATATATTTCTCTGTTTTTTATTATGATTCTTTTACGTATAGTCTTACACCAGGCCTTTTCTTTGACTACTATGGTCATCGTATTTTTTAGATTAAATTGTTCTTTCCTCTCCTTTGTAGTATATTTGAAGCACGAATTTATATAAAAGAGGTTATTGCTAATGAGCTTACAACAGGAAATAAACAAACGCCGTACGTTTGCTATCATCTCTCACCCGGATGCAGGTAAAACGACGTTAACAGAAAAATTATTATTTTTCGGTCAAATTATTCGTTCAACAGGAACGGTTAAAGGGAAGAAATCTGGTAAATTTGCTGCATCTGACTGGATGGAGATTGAGAAAAAGCGTGGGATCTCTGTCACATCAAGTGTTATGAGCTTTCCTTACCATGATTTCCACGTTAATATTTTGGATACACCGGGACACGAAGATTTCAGTGAGGATACGTATCGTACATTAACGGCAGTTGATAGTGTGGTCATGATAATTGACTCAACTAAAGGTGTTGAGCCACAAACGATTAAGCTTTTTAAAGTATGTCGTATGAGAGGAATTCCAATCTTTACGTTTATTAACAAGCTTGACCGTGAAGGTCGTGATCCATTAGAGTTGCTAGCTGAAATTGAAGAAGTATTGGGCATTGAGTCTTACCCAATGAATTGGCCAGTAGGAAGTGGAAAACGTTTCTTAGGGATCCATGACCGTTTCAATAATCAATTTGTTCAATTTAAAGGAGACGAAGAGGAGGCAATGATTCCCCTCGATGAACTCGCTGGAACAGGCATTGAAGAGAATGTAGTGTACCGAGATACATTAGGTGAGATTGAGCTTCTTGAGGAGGCAGGAAATGAGTTTGATCCAGAACGAGTAAGTAGAGGAGAGCTAACACCAGTTTTCTTCGGTAGTGCCCTTGCGAACTTTGGAGTCCAAACATTCTTTGATACGTTCCTTCAATTTGCTGCGCAGCCACAGCCTCGTAAAACAGACCAAGGGTTAGTGGAGCCGAGCAAGGACCAATTCTCAGGCTATATCTTTAAAATCCAAGCAAATATGAATCCTGCTCACCGTGATCGAATTGCCTTTTTCCGTGTGTGCTCTGGAAAATTCGAACGTGGGATGAGTGTAAACCTGAGTAGGACCAATAAATCCATTAAGCTAAATCAAACCCAAGCATTTATGGCGAAAGATCGTGATACTGTTGATGAAGCCTATCCAGGTGATATTATCGGTATTTATGATCCGAACATTTATCAAATTGGCGACACATTAATTGGTGGAAAGGAAAACTACCAATACGAGGAGCTTCCTCAATTCCCACCTGAGCAATTCAAGCGTGTTCAAGCGAAAAACGTCATGAAGGCAAAGCAATTTCGTAAAGGGATTGAGCAGCTTGTTCAAGAGGGAGCGATTCAGTTATATCGTCAGGAATTGAATGATTCCATTATCTTAGGTGCCGTTGGTCAGCTTCAATTTGAGGTATTTGAATACCGTATGAAGGCTGAATACAATGTAGAGCTTGAATTCACATCGCTTGGTGAGCGAATTCCCCGCTGGATCAAAAGTGAGAATTTTGATAAGCGATTCTTTGATTCACGAAGTATGTTAGTTAAAGACCGCTTTGGTGCATACGCTGTTCTTTTTGAAAATGAGTTTACGTTACGTTACTTCCTAGAAAATCAAAAAGACATTGAGCTTGTTGATTTATTAGAAGAAAATGATTACCAAGGGTTCCAATCACATCAATAAGCAGATAGGGAGGTGAGTTCATTGATTTGAACTCGCCTCTTTTTCTATTAGCATGATATGATAGAAGGAAAAAGTAGGGGTCTTATGGAAATTATTCAAGCGCATCTAAAAGAACTACATGCTGTAGCCACTTTATTTAACCAATACCGGGTCTTTTATGACCAACCAAGCAATCTTCAAGGTGCACAAAAATTTATCCTCGAACGAATGGAGAAAAACGAATCCGTTATTTTCTTAGCTCTTGATGAAGAAGTACCGCTGGGATTCGTACAGCTTTATCCTATTTTCACATCTGTTGGGATGAAACGAAAGTGGTTATTAAATGATTTATTCGTTGACGATGCACATCGTCGTAAAGGTGTAGGGAAGGCATTAATGAATGCGGCAAAACGTTTAGGAGAAGAAACAGAAGCAGCAGGAATTTTGTTAGAAACGACAAAGGATAACCTAAAGGCACAAGCGCTATACGAAAGCTTAGGCTTTCAAAAAGAGGACACGGTCTTTTTCTATAATCTTTCCTTATAAATGAACTAGATAGGAGTTTATCACATGGTTTTAAAAGTATTATTTGCACTCGTACTCCCGTTCCTACTCGTCCTTTTGTTTACACGAGTGAGTTATAATCATTATGTAGGAACAGCTTTGACAGCCGCTCTTTTAATCGCTTCTTATACCCGTGGTTATGCTGACTACACCTTCATTATGGTAATAGATGCGATGTCATTAGTTGCGGGTTTTTTCTATGCAAGAAAAATGAAACGTGAGTTAGTTAAAAAGAATTAGGTTTGAGTAATCGATGAAACAGGAATACTTATCTTAAGAGCTAGAGATGGCTCTTTTTTATTTTTGGCTTTGTTAACCGTGCGTGGTAGTCGCTTTTTTCTAGAACAAGAAGCAGACTTGGATAATCTCACTTCCTACTTTTTTAAAAAATAATCCTATCATAACGGACAGAAGTATACATTCACTGGGTTTCCACCTCAGTAGTTCCATGGATTCCTTCAAAATCAACTCAACAGAGTGCGAAAAATAGATATACCTCTTTATTAAAAGGAAGCTCTTTTTTAATGCTTCTAAAAATAGTGTAGCATCTTAATAAATTTCATGCGAACTTTAGTTCGTATTTTTAGTGATTTTCACGATATATATGGTAAACTAAATACAACAGATACTTTTCGAATGGAGGCTTTTGCGTGAGTGAGCAATTTGAATTAGTCTCGAAATATACGCCTCAAGGTGATCAGCCTAAGGCCATTACGTCTTTAGTTGAAGGAATTCAACAGGGGAAAAAGCACCAAACACTTTTAGGAGCAACAGGAACAGGTAAAACCTTTACTGTTTCAAATGTGATTAAAGAGGTAAACAAGCCCACTTTGGTCATCGCTCATAATAAAACACTAGCTGGTCAGCTTTATAGTGAATTTAAAGAATTTTTCCCTAATAATGCTGTTGAATATTTTGTAAGCTACTATGATTATTATCAACCAGAAGCATACGTGCCACAAACAGATACATTTATTGAAAAAGATTCAAGTATCAATGATGAAATAGATAAACTACGACATTCTGCAACCTCTGCATTATTCGAGCGACAAGATGTGATTGTGATTGCAAGTGTGTCGTGTATTTATGGTCTCGGTTCTCCTGAGGAATATAAAGAGCTTGTTGTTTCACTGCGAACAGGCATGGAGATTGAGAGAAATCAATTGTTAAGAAGACTTGTGGATGTTCAATATGAGCGGAATGATATTGATTTTCGAAGAGGAACGTTTCGTGTTCGTGGAGACGTTGTTGAAATTTTCCCAGCCTCACGGGATGAACAATGTATTCGTGTTGAGTTTTTCGGTGATGAGATTGATCGTATTCGTGAGGTCGATGCTCTTACTGGTGAAATATTAGGCGAGCGCGAGCATGTTGCGATTTTCCCAGCCTCCCACTTCGTTACGAGAGAGGAAAAGATGGAAAAGGCAATTGTTAATATTGAGGCGGAGCTTGAAGAAAGGCTAGAGGAGCTTCGGGAAAACGGAAAACTACTTGAAGCCCAGCGTCTTGAACAACGAACGCGTTATGATTTGGAAATGATGAGAGAAATGGGCTTTTGTTCAGGCATCGAAAACTATTCCCGTCATTTAACGCTTCGTCCATCTGGTTCAACACCATACACATTGCTAGACTTCTTTCCGGATGATTTTTTAATTGTTGTGGATGAGTCTCACGTCACAATCCCACAAATTAGAGGGATGTTTAATGGTGACCAGGCTCGTAAGCAGGTGTTAGTCGATCATGGATTCCGATTACCATCAGCGATGGACAATAGACCACTTCGGTTTGAGGAATTTGAAAAGCATTTACATAATATCCTCTATGTCTCAGCAACACCAGGGCAATATGAGATCGATCATTCACCGAAGATGATTGAGCAAATTATCCGCCCTACTGGACTACTTGATCCGACGATTGATGTTCGCCCAATCCAAGGGCAAATTGATGATCTAATTGGTGAGATTCATACAAGGGTTGAACGAAACGAACGTGTGCTTATTACAACTCTAACGAAAAAGATGTCAGAGGATCTAACAAATTACTTGAAAGAGATTGGCATTAAGGTTAACTATCTCCACTCAGAGATTAAAACATTAGAGCGAATTGAAATTATTCGTGAGCTACGTCTTGGGAAATATGATGTCCTTATTGGAATTAACTTGTTAAGGGAAGGACTTGATATACCTGAGGTTTCCCTTGTGGCCATATTAGATGCTGATAAAGAAGGCTTCTTACGTTCTGAACGTTCTCTTATCCAGACAATTGGTCGTGCAGCACGTAACTCTGAAGGTCACGTTATTATGTATGCTGATAAAATAACGAAATCAATGAATATCGCTTTAAATGAAACACAACGCCGTCGTGAAACTCAGGAAGCCTACAACGCTAAACATGGCATTACTCCTAAGACGATTCAGAAGGAGATTCGTGATGTTATCCGTGCAACGATGGCTGCAGAGGCACAGGAAGAATACGATGCACCAGTTTCGAATAAATTATCAAAGCTTACTAAGAAAGAGCGTGACAAAGTCATAGCAGAAATGGAAAACGAAATGAAGGAAGCAGCAAAAGCGTTGAACTTCGAACGTGCGGCTGAGCTGCGTGACTTATTATTAGAATTAAAAGCGGAGGGGTGAAAATAAATGGCAATGGAACATATCGTAGTAAAAGGAGCCCGTGCTCATAACTTAAAGAATATCGATGTAACGATTCCCCGTGACAAGCTCGTTGTCTTAACGGGATTATCAGGTTCAGGTAAATCGTCACTTGCCTTTGATACCATATATGCTGAAGGGCAAAGACGTTATGTGGAATCCCTCTCAGCTTATGCGCGACAATTTCTAGGACAAATGGATAAGCCTGACGTGGATGCGATTGAAGGATTATCACCTGCTATCTCAATTGATCAAAAAACAACAAGCCGAAATCCACGTTCAACCGTTGGGACAGTTACGGAAATATATGATTATCTTCGACTCCTATATGCAAGAGTGGGGAGACCGACCTGTCCAAATCACGGAATTGAAATTAGTTCCCAAACCATTGAGCAAATGGTTGACCGGATTATGGAATACCCAGAACGTACGAAGCTACAAGTTCTTGCTCCAATGGTATCTGGTCGAAAGGGCACACATGTAAAGGTATTAGAAGACATTAAGAAACAGGGCTATGTTCGTGTTCGTGTAAATGGAGAAATGCAGGAATTATCAGATGACATCACTCTTGAGAAAAATAAAAAACACTCTATTGAAGTGGTGATTGATCGAATTGTTGTGAAGGATGGAGTTGCTTCTCGTCTTGCTGATTCATTAGAAACCGCGCTTCGCTTAGGTGAAGGGAGAGTCATGATTGATGTTATGGGAGAAGAAGAATTACTATTTAGTGAACATCATGCTTGCCCACAATGTGGGTTTTCAATTGGAGAGTTAGAGCCTAGAATGTTCTCCTTTAACAGCCCGTTCGGTGCGTGTCCATCATGTGATGGTTTAGGAACAAAGCTAGAGGTCGATTTGGACCTTATCATTCCTAATAAAGAGCTATCCTTGAATCAGAATGCCATTGCGCCATGGGAGCCAACAAGCTCTCAATATTATCCGCAAATGATTCAAGCAGTATGTAATCATTATGGAATTGATATGGATATTCCTGTGAAGGATATTCCGAAGCATTTAATGGATAAAATCTTATTTGGAAGTGACGAAGAGGAAATTTATTTTCGATACGAAAATGACTTTGGTCAAATTCGAGAGAACTACATTCAATTTGAAGGTGTCGTTCGGAATGTAGAGCGTCGCTATAAGGAAACGAGCTCCGATTATATTCGCGAGCAAATGGAAAAATATATGGGTCAGCAGCATTGTCCAACCTGTAAAGGACATCGTTTAAAAAGAGAATCGTTAGCCGTTCTTATTCAAGGAAACCATATTGGTGAGATCACGAAACTCTCAGTTCAAGATTCATTGAACTTTTTTGACTCTCTTACCTTGACTGAAAAAGAAATGAAGATTGCCAATCTCATTTTTAAAGAAATCAGTGAAAGATTAGGATTTTTAAACAATGTAGGACTTGATTACTTAACGTTAAACCGATCTGCTGGCACGCTCTCAGGTGGTGAAGCCCAGCGAATTCGCCTTGCAACTCAAATTGGCTCTCGACTAACAGGAGTTTTGTATATATTAGATGAACCATCTATAGGTCTTCATCAACGTGATAATGATCGACTTATTCAAACACTGCAAAGCATGCGAGATATTGGGAATACATTAATTGTCGTTGAGCATGATGAAGACACAATGATGGCAGCAGATTATCTAATTGATATTGGTCCAGGTGCAGGAATTCATGGGGGACAAGTTATCTCAGCAGGTACACCTGAAGAAGTCATGAACGATGAAAATTCTCTTACAGGTCAATACCTAGCTGGGACGAAATTTATCTCCTTACCATACGAACGAAGAAAACCTGACGGAAGATACATCGAAGTGAAAGGTGCAAAGGAAAACAACCTTAAAAATGTGAGCGTCAAAATTCCTTTAGGTACTTTTATTTCTGTAACGGGAGTGTCTGGTTCAGGCAAAAGTACCCTTGTAAACGAGATTTTATTAAAATCATTATCTCAAAAGCTGCATAAATCAAAGGTAAAGCCTGGTGAACATAAGGAAGTAAAAGGTGTCGAGCACCTAGAAAAGGTTATTAATATCGATCAATCTCCGATAGGACGCACACCAAGATCAAACCCAGCAACATACACAGGTGTTTTTGATGACATTCGCGATGTGTTTGCTACGACGAATGAAGCAAAGGTACGAGGCTATAAAAAGGGACGCTTCAGCTTTAATGTAAAAGGTGGGCGCTGTGAAGCTTGTCGTGGAGATGGGATTATTAAGATCGAAATGCATTTCCTTCCTGATGTGTATGTTCCATGTGAAGTTTGCCATGGGAAACGCTATAATCGTGAAACATTAGAGGTTACGTATAAAGGGAAAAACATTTCAGATATACTTGAAATGACAGTGGAGGATTCGGTTACCTTCTTTGAAAACATCCCGAAAATTAAGCGTAAGCTTCAGACAATATTAGACGTAGGCTTAGGCTATATTACGTTAGGTCAGCCGGCAACGACATTATCAGGTGGTGAAGCGCAGAGGGTTAAGCTTGCATCTGAATTACACAGACGCTCAACAGGTCGCTCCCTTTATATTTTGGACGAGCCAACAACAGGTCTACATGTAGATGATATCGCACGCCTACTCAAAGTGCTTCAGCGTTTAGTGGAAAATGGTGATACCGTACTTGTGATTGAACATAACTTGGATGTCATTAAAGCAGCGGATTATCTCATTGATTTAGGTCCAGAAGGTGGAGATAAAGGTGGACAGATCATCGGAGTCGGTACACCAGAAGAATTAATGAACAATGAACATTCACATACAGGCAGATACTTAAAGCCAATCATTCAACGTGACCGTGAACGTATGAGAAAGTTGATTAAGGAAAAAGAAGAAGTTACTCAATCGTAAAGACATATCGTTTAGTAAAAGGAAAAGAGGTGGAATGTTCACCTCTTTTTTTCTATGTATCTACGTATGTAAATGGACAAGCCTTAGACAAAAAAACCTATTCCTCGAAAATACACACAAATAATCACAGCACTCCCTTTCTAAAAAAACATGAGAAAAATCAATTTAGAGAAAACTTTCTTCCGTTTACGAAGGTAATATATGATGAAGAGTCAGTTAAACGACAATGTGAGAGGAGTGAATGGTGGCATATGGATAACGAACTGATTGGAAAGATTTTAGATGGTGATAAACATGCTTATAGAGTGCTTTACGATAAATATGTAGATTATGCGATAAGAACGGCTACCGCAATCACAAGGAATCGGGAGTATGCAAAGGATGCGGTGCAAGAAACATTTATTAGGGTGTATAAGAACTTAAATAAATACAATCCGGAACAACCATTTGAGCCGTGGTTTTACAGAATATTGACCAATGAATGCAATCGAATACTCAAAAAAGAATCAAAAATAACATTGATTAACAACTATGATCAAGAATCACGATTATCAGAAGAGTCTAAGGAATCACTTATTGACCTTTATGATTCCATTCAATCATTAAAGGATAAATATCGTATTCCCTTGTTGTTGAAATATTTAAAAGGATTTAAGGAAAAAGAGATTGCTGAAATCTTAGATATGAATGTTAATACGGTGAAAACAAGACTTTTTAAGGGGAGAAATATGTTGAAAAAGGTACTGCAACCTATTGAGGATGGGGTGAATCATAATGAGTAATCAATTTGATGAAAAAGTGACGAAGGAACTAGTGAGCCGCACACATTCTTCTGACGAAAACATGAAGGAAGAGATTTGGGCCGAAATTGAAAATGAGCTATTTACACAAAGAAGCCAAAAGAAGAAAAAGAAGCGAATATACCCTTATGTGTTGGCGACGGCAGCTAGTATTTTGCTCGTTGTTGGGTTACGTTCTGAGCCTGGTTATGCGATTATTGATCAAATTAAGGAACTGTTTGAGCCAGAAAAAGAAATCATTCAAAATCTAGAAGGGGAAGAGGAAGAGACACCTTTATCCTTAAAGAAAGGGGTAGAATCTGATTATGTCATTTATGTTGATGAAGAACGATATACATTTGTTCAAGGAGAAAATTCTGACAAAATCATAACGAAAGAACCACTTCCTGAAATGTATCCTGAGGTTTCAATGGAAATTAGACAAATACCTGATCGTGAACCTGCTGAAGTTGTAAACGAACTTAAAGGACAGTTACAAGAAGAATTTCCTGAGCTTTCTGGACCAGAGGAGATTTCCGAGCCTGTTAATGGTTTTAAGCTTCATGGAGTGAATGGTTCAGAATGGGATAGTCCTGTATTGACTACCTATGTTATTAGCAATGGACATACTGGAAGCTATGTTATAACAGAACGATATTTCTTAGAGGCAGCAGAAGGCCATGGAGTAAGATTTGATGAAATGGTAAAGGAGTTTCACATCGTTAAAGAAGTCGAATGAATCACTAAGAAGGTCTTGTAAAGCAAGGCCTTTTTATATGCTATTATTAATGTATTCTGCTGAAAATACTACTGGATATTCTATAAAATACTTAATGGTCTATACGAAAACAGCCTTCATATAACATCCCACCAATCAATTGTTTTGTTATTTTCACCCTTTATACCCTATATTCTCAATAACTTGAAACCTATTTGGCTCCCATTCGTATTACTAACTATAATTAGGGGAGAGTGAATGGACATGGATAAAACAAATAAATTTGTAGCATCGTTAAATTACTTTAGTGTGTTCTTTGCACCGTTCTTATTACCAATTGCCATTTATTTTATAGCAGATCATCATGAGGTGAAGGAGCATGCAAAAAAAGCGTTAATCTCGCATATTGTTCCTTTTTTATCTATAGTAGGATTGATCATTATCGGGTTGTTCAGTATGTTTTCAAATCCAACGGAAGCTACATTTTTCACAGTCTTTTTCATCGGTATGGTTTTGGCTGGATTAATTAATCTTATTGTGGTTATTTGGAATATTGTAAAGGGTATTAAACTATTAATGTCAGTATAAAGGTATAAAAACTAGTGAAAATTTGAGGGGGATTGTTGATGAAAGAACAAAAAATCCGTATTTTAAAGCTAGTAGAGGAAGGGAAGCTGTCTGCAGATGAGGCGCTTTCGTTAATTGAATCATTAGAAAATGAACAGCAGCAGCAAGAGATTAAATTAACAGCTTTGTCAACAGAAGTGATTGATCAAGGACAGTTTAAGGGAGAAGCTTCTGATTCGCAAGATACAAAGCATTCATTAGGGTCTAAGCTAATGGATTGGGTCGATACAGCTGTGAAAAAAGTGAAGGATATTGATTTAGATTTGAACTTTGGAAAATCAATTGATTTACAGCATATTTATCAATTTAAGGCTGCAGAGTTTCAACATATTGATATAAGTGTACCGAACGGAAGTGTTTCTATCCAACCATGGACAGAGCAGGATGTGAGAGTGGAATGTGACGCGAAAATGTATCGTGTCGAAAATACAGAACAAGCACGACAACTATTTTTGTCAACTATTACTTGTTTTGTTGAGAACAATCGTTTTGTCTTCGATACTGACAAAAAAACGATGAAATTAATGATTACGATACATGTACCTGAACATGTCTATGAAACAATTCGATTAAAAGTGTTCAATGGACCAATTAGTGGTCAGCAGCTTCAAGCGGAAGAATTTAAGGCAAAAACAGCAAATGGGGCATTGACGTTTTCTGCAATGAAAGCTGGAAAGGCTGAGTTTGAAACAGCAAATGGTCAAATTCAATTAGCAGATTCTACTTTTGAAAAGCTTGAAGCCGAAACCGTAAGTGGTGTCATTCAGATAGAGGGGATTGTGAAGAAGGCGGATCTTCAAAGCTTTAATGGAAACATTGCACTTTCTCTAAATGATGAGAATACAGAAACTCTGTATACAAAAACAACAACTGGAAATATTGAGATTATGCTACCTGACAATAGTGAAGTAGTAGGAGAGTTAAAATCAAACCTTGGATTAGTTTCTGCGAGAATGAAGGAAGCTAGCATATCGTATGAAAAGAACGAAACTGTTCAAAAAGAATTGAAGTTTCATACTTCTGAGCAACCAAAGCTTACCTTGTTTGCAGATTCTAAAACAGGCTCAATTGTCATTAGAGAAAAATAACTATACTAGGGTGAAATGATGAAAAGTTTATATCGATCTCGAAAGAATCGGAAAATATCTGGTGTACTTGGAGGCTTCGCACAGTATTTTGGAATAGACGCTACACTTTTACGCGTAATCTTTGCAGTGATTTTTATTTTCACGGGTTTCTTTCCGCTACTCTTAGTTTATCTTGCATGTGTTTACTTAATGCCTGAGGATGATGGTGTGATTGACCATGATTAGATGGCTTGTCAGTGTTGTGATTAATGCGATTATCTTAATTGTTGTGGCTGGTTTTTTTGACTCCTTTCAGTTAAGTGGAATCGGTGCTGCAATAGGAGCAAGCTTTATTTTATCGGTTTTGAATGTACTTGTGAAACCATTCTTAATCCTATTAACGTTACCTGTAACTATCCTTACTTTAGGCTTGTTCCTCTTTGTGATAAACGCAATCACACTGATGATAACAGAAGGATTAATGGGAGATGCCTTCATTATCGATGGGTTTGGAACAGCCATGCTCGCAGCAATCTTCATCTCCATCTTGCATCTCATGATTCAAAAAGGGATTGTCGAACCTTATAAGAACAAGAATAGGTGAGAGATACTCTCACTTTTTTTATTTTTACTAAGAATGCTCATTCCCGTTCATACTAGTAGTGGGTGAAGGAAATGACAATACATCGACTAACAAATTTACTGGTGATGATCACCATGTTTTTTTCATTCTATTTTCCATCAATAGCTAATAGCCGTGAAGCAGAAACAGCTTTAGAGGTATCTTCTAGCGCGAAATCAAGTTATTTTCAAACGCACCGTTTTACAACCACACAAACACAAACTATCAAAATTAGTGAGAATGCAACAAAGACAGAGCCTCCTTTGACATTTAGGCCAAAAGGAGAAAGAGAATTCTCGGAAGAAAAATATACTACTTTAAAAAATCAGGATAACGAAAAAAATGCAACCTATTCGACAACCTCCTATCCTTATCATCGTTTTGACGTAAAGGTAGGACAAGATGTACAGTCTGCTGACTTATTATCGTTGTCTTGGAGCGGACATTCGTTGCCTGGTCGCCAGGTGACCATGTACGCATGGAATAGGACGCAAAGTAAGTGGATGGAAATAGATCGGCATATTGCTGGGAGAGAGGAATTTACCCTATTTGGGAATATCCAAGCAGAGAACTATGTACAGGATGATTCTGTTCATATTATTGTGCAGGACCAACTACCCTCTCCAACTAAAGACTACGACTATACATTTGTATGGATGAGTGATACCCAATATTACGCTCAGGATCATCCCACTATTTTTAAGTCCATTACAGAATGGATTGCCACTAATAAAAAGAAGTTAAATATTAAGTATGTTTTTCATACAGGAGATATCGTAAACAAAGGAGAGAACTTGGACCAATGGAAGAGGGCTAGCGGTTTTTTAAATACCCTTGATGTGGCAAAAATTCCTTATGGAGTGTTACCAGGTAATCATGACGTGGGGTCTCACTTAAAAGAGTATCAACATTTTTTTGGGGAAACACGTTTTCTACAGAAGCCGTATTATCGAGGGTCGTATGAGAATAACAAGGGGCATTATGATGTCGTCTCAGTAGATGGGAAGAATTATGTATTTATCTATATGGGATGGGATGTAGAAGAGAAAGAGATGGAATGGATTAATGCGGTGTTAGCACGTTATTCTGACCATACAGCCATCCTTTCTTTTCATAAGTACTTGGAGAAAAGTGGAAAACGAAGTCAAGAAGGGGAAAAAATATTTGATCATGTCGTTGTGCCTAATCAGAATGTAGTGGCTGTGTTATCAGGGCATTATCATGATAGTGAGCAATTAGTAGATGAAGTAGATGATAATCACGATGGAATACCGGATCGGACGGTCTACCAGCTACTTGCGGATTATCAAAAAGGACCTAACGGTGGGAATGGGTTTCTCCGTCTTATGAAAGTGGACAAAGAAACAAACTCTATTGATGTTCAAACGTATTCGCCCTACACGAATCAATTTTCCTTTTATGACCCAATTGAATACCCATTAAAGGATCAGTTTACAATGAATATCGATGTCCAAGCATCTAGAAAAATGGTTAGCACAAGAAGTTTTGAGGTGAAGGTTTATAGGGAGTTGGAGGAAGAAAGGGTTGCAAAGGGTACTGTCCTCAAGTAAGGACGTTGCTGAGCCTTTCTCTATCTTCTTTATTTCTTCAAAAAAAGTTAGCCCCTCATACAAGCTGAAGGGGGCTAACCGACACTTCATCATGATGATACAAGTATGGCTTCATAGCCCTTCTGCTTTAGTTCGCGTATAAGCTGTTCTGCATGTTTTTTGTGTGTAAAGGCACCTACTTGCACTTTATATACGTGTACGGACGTTTTTTCAGCAGTGGTCTTTTTGGAGGATAACTTGTAATGGGATGCAATGGCATCGGATATGGCTTTTGCACATTTCTTTCTGTATGAAGCTGATCGAAGCAGAGCTGCCTCTTCCTTGTTTGTCATAAACCCACATTCACATAAAATAGCGGTCATGCTTGTCTCTTTCAATACATAAAAGTTAGCCTGCTTCACTCCTCGGTTCTTTCGGTTTGTTTGCCTTACAAGCTCTCGTTGAACAGAAGTGGCGAGAAGATAGGCCTCATGGGGCTTCGTTACATAAATAAACGTTTCTATCCCTTCTGCTTCTGTCCAGTTACTCCCATTTCCGTAGGCATTAGCATGTATGGAAAGAAAACAATCAACCTTTTCTGAGTTTGCCAATGCTACCCTCTCCTGTAAAGGTACATCCTTTTTGTCAGAATGAGAAAAAAGGACTGAGATCCCCTCATATTGAAGAAGGTTGGTTTTTACCTCTTTTGCAACAGCAGAATTAAACTCATACTCCTTCATCCCATCCACCGATCGTTTTCCAGGTGTGTTAGGACCATGACCTGCATCAATTAGTATTTTCATTGTTAGCCTCCTGATTAGTTTTTCACCTACCATATAGTTGAGGAAGTAGCCACAGTAGCAAAAATCACCGAAAAAACATCGTGGAAAATACAAATTGAGGTGCTGGGAATGAAACAGATTTCTAAATCACGACATGATTCATTAACTTCTTATTTTGGATTGTGGCGGTCTAATGCTAAAATAAGAGAGGAGTCAATTGTGTACAAGAGCTGAGCTTGATTTGCTCTTGGTAAAAAGGAGGATAAATCGTGCCAAAAGTACGTACTAAAGATCTCATGCATAAATTTAATCTTGAACTGGTCAGTGGTGAAGAGGGAATTAACCGTCCGATCACAACAAGTGATCTATCTCGTCCAGGAATTGAAATGGCTGGTTTTTTTACATATTATCCAAAAGAAAGAGTGCAGCTGCTTGGTAAAACAGAGATTTCATTTTTCCATCAGCTATCTGAGCAAGAACGAAAGCACCGTATGGACGAGCTTTGTACGGAAGTAACTCCTGCTATCATCCTTTCGAGAGAGTTAGAAGCTCCACCGGAATTAATAAAAGCGTCAGAAAAAACAGGTACACCTGTATTACGTTCATCTATGAAAACAACAAGATTATCAAGTCATTTAACTAACTTTTTAGAAGGAAAGCTTGCGCCAACAACAGCTGTTCATGGTGTATTAGTTGATATTTACGGGGTCGGTGTACTCATTATTGGGAAAAGTGGCGTAGGTAAAAGTGAAACAGCTCTTGAGCTTGTTAAGCGCGGACATCGTCTTGTGGCAGATGATTGTGTTGAAATTCGTCAAGAAGATCAAGACACGCTAATTGGGAGCTCGCCAGAATTAATCGAGCACTTATTGGAGATTCGTGGACTTGGCATCATTAACGTAATGACCTTGTTCGGTGCAGGGGCAGTTCGTAGCTTCAAGCGGATTACATTAGTCATTAATCTTGAGCTTTGGGACCAAAATAAGCAGTATGATCGCTTAGGTCTAGAAGAAGATAAGATGAGAATTATTGATACAGACTTAACAAAGTTAACTGTTCCTGTTCGTCCTGGCCGAAACTTAGCTGTTATCATTGAGGTTGCTGCCATGAACTATCGTCTTAAATTAATGGGCGTTAATGCAGCAGAGCAATTTACAAGTAAGCTTGCAGGTGTCATTGAAGAAGGAGACCAGGAAGAAGAATAATACAGGAAATGGAATCGGACTCTATAGGCCGGTTCCATCTATTTTTATGAAAAAAGTATTTTCGTCACACGAGAAAAGGAAAATGTTGTATTGTTAAGTTGTGGTGAAAGCTGGAGTTTCCTAGACCCCCTACAGGAAGTGGAAGGTCGTCTACGGGTTTAACAGAAAAAAAGAAAAAAACTCTAATGGATGAAGGGCGTTATCTATAAAATACATAGCAATGATCTAAAGAGGGAGATGAAGAAATGGAAGAGAGTATTAAGCCTCTTGACCCGGTATTTTTACAATTAGGTCCTATTCAAATTCACTGGTACGGTGTCATTATCGGTTTAGGTGCATTACTTGGATTGTGGATTGCTGTCAGGGAGAGTGAGCGCAGAGGTCTACATAAAGATACTTTTGTCGATCTTGTCCTATTTGCTATACCTATGGCCATTTTAGGTGCAAGAGCCTATTATGTTATTTTTCAATGGGATTATTATTCTCAAAACCCAGGGGATATCATTAAAATTTGGAATGGTGGACTTGCGATCCATGGTGGCTTGATTGCGGCATTTATTACGGGAGCTGTATTTGCTCGTGTGAAGAACATTTCTTTTTGGAAGCTAGCAGATATTGCAGCGCCGAGTATTATCCTCGGGCAGGCAATTGGTCGATGGGGTAACTTTATGAACCAAGAGGCACATGGTGGTCCTGTGACAAGAGAATTCTTAGAAGGATTGTTTTTGCCTGAATTTATTGTGAATCAAATGTATATTAATGGTCAGTACTATCATCCTACCTTCCTTTATGAATCGTTATGGAGTATCGTTGGGTTTATAGGGTTACTGCTTCTTAGAAAAGCGAATTTTAGAAGAGGTGAGCTTTTCTTAACATATGTTATTTGGTATTCAATTGGACGTTATTTTGTGGAAGGATTAAGAACAGACAGCTTAATGCTTACAGAATCTTTACGTATTGCACAAGTTATCTCAATTGTTCTTGTCCTTGTGGCGGTTGGTGTCATCATTTACCGCCGTATGAAAGGATATTCAAATGTAAGGTACTTAGATACAGATCAATAAAAGCAAATAGCAGCAACGGGAGGAGACAAAATGGGGAAAAGTTTTAAATTGGGACTTCAAGCTGGGCTTCAAACAACATGGACATTAGGAAAAGTTATTTTTCCAATTACTCTCATTGTTAGCATGCTTCAATTTACTCCAGTTTTAGATTGGATTGCGAAGCTCATTACGCCGTTGATGGGGATCTTTGGTTTGTCAGGTGAAGCGGCTATTCCACTAGTCATAGGGAATTTTCTTAATTTATATGCAGGAATCGGAGCTATTTTATCACTAGACCTTACAGTGAAAGAAGTGTTTATCCTTGCATTAATGCTTTCTTTTTCACACAATCTATTGATAGAATCTTCTGTTGCAGCAAAGGTTGGCTTAAAGCTATGGGTCATTTTAGCTGTGAGAATTGGGCTTGCTCTTGTATCTGCCATTATTGTAAACCTTGTATGGCAAGGTGGTAGTGAGATGGCAAAGTACGGGTTTGTGAGTACATCAGAGGCTGTTCCAGATGGCTGGTTTGAAATAATCCTCATGGGTGTGCAAAAGGCTGCTTTAGGTGTAGTCCAGCTTGCACTTATTGTCATACCACTTATGATTATTATCCAATTCTTAAAGGATCTTGGTTTATTAAAAGTTTTCACAAAATGGATGGCGCCTGTAACAAGACTATTAGGGATGAAAGAAAATACGTCTATGACATTAGTAGCTGGTCTAACTATTGGTTTAGCATATGGTGCTGGAGTGATGATTCAAGCGGTTAAAGAAGATAATGTAAGTAAAAAGGATTTAACTTTAGCCTTTATCTTTTTAGTGGCCTGCCACGCGGTTGTGGAGGATACGTTAATATTTATTCCATTAGGTATTCCGGTTTTACCATTGCTGATAATCAGGTTAGTAGTAGCCATCGTTCTAACCATTACAATTGCAGCTATTTGGAAGAGAGCAGAAGTTTCACCTAGAAGAAAGGAAGCGACTTATGAAGGTTAATACGATTTTATTTGATTTAGATGGAACATTGATTAATACTAACGAATTAATTATTGAGTCTTTTCTACACACATTAAAGACATATTATCCTAATCAATACGAGAGAGAGGACGTGTTTCCGTTTATCGGACCGACTCTCTTTGATACGTTTAACAGGATGAATCCTGAAAAAACAGAGGAAATGATCAAGGTATATCGAAAGTTTAATCATGAACAGCATGATCTACTGGTAAAAGAATTTGATACGGTCTTTGAAACGGTGAAAACATTAAAGGAACGTGGTTTTAAGCTAGGGATTGTGACAACGAAGATTAGAGACACGGTTAACATGGGTCTAAAGCTAACGAAGCTCGATCAATTCTTTGACGTGGTTGTAACCTTAGATGATGTAGAGCATGCGAAGCCACATCCAGAGCCTGTCTTAAAAGCTTTAGAACAGCTACATGCAACACCAGAAGAAGCAATCATGGTTGGAGACAATCATCATGATGTAGAAGCAGGCCAAAATGCTGGTACTAAGACAGCTGGTGTATCTTGGAGTATAAAAGGGAGAGACTACATCAGTAGCTATAATCCTGACTACATATTGGAAACAATGAGTGATCTATTACCAATTGTCGGAGTGGAGTAAGGTGAGAAGAACGACGAGATATCCTGTAAAAGGAGCCAATTCGTTATGGCATGTGTATAAGACCGTTCCTTTCTGGAAGGTTGTACGAAATTTTATTGTGATTCAGCTTGCTCGATACACCCCATTTTTAGGAATGAAAAATTGGTTGTATCGAGCTTTCCTGAAGATGAGGGTAGGAGATCAGACCTCCTTTGCACTTATGGTCATGCTTGATGTCATGTTCCCGGAAAAGATTTCAGTAGGGAAAAACTCTGTGATCGGGTATAACACGACCATTCTTGCTCATGAATATTTGATAAGGGAATATCGATTAGGAGATGTTGTAATAGGAGACGAAGTCCTCATAGGTGCGAACTCAACGATTCTTCCTGGTGTCACGATTGGTGACGGAGCCATTGTGTCTGCCGGAACGCTTGTCCATAAGGATGTCCCAGCGGGAGCATTCGTAGGAGGTAATCCGATGGCGATTATCTATACTAAGGAAGAAATGGAACAACGAGATAAAACAGAATTAGCCAGTCTTTAAATAGTCTGGCTTTCTTTTTTTATCAAGCCACCTGGGAGTGCTTCATAGATGTTTTCTTGTTTGCAGAACCTCTACTGATTTGGACAAGCAAAGATGTGAAAAGAGTTAATTAAACGTTTGTTTAACATCTAAAACCCTATTCTCCTGAATTTTCTTGTCCATTTATAGCACATCTAGTTTACGGTTTAATGGTACTCCTATATAAGGTACTTACACAAATAAAAAACTGACTATTAAGAATTTGTAAAAAATAATACATATCTATCGTTCTTTCCTTGAAAAAAACACTTCACTTTGGTAGTATATTAGCATATTAGCGAAGTAAAGGATTTTTATGAAATGAGAAGTAACTATGACGGGGGTAAAAAACATGTTTATGTTTGAGAAACCACTAGGTATGGTGGATACATTACCAGATTTGTATGAAATGAAAAAACAAACTCGTCAGTCGATGACGAATACTATTGAAATGTGGGGCTTTCAATTTATTGAAACTCCGACGCTTGAGTATTACGAAACAGTTGGAGTGCAATCAGCAATTTTAGATCAGCAGCTATTTAAACTTCTCGATCAACAAGGTCATACTCTTGTGCTCAGACCGGATATGACGGCACCTATTGCACGAGTAGCGGCTTCGAAATTATATAATAGCTCCTATCCAATCCGCCTAGCTTACTCGGCGAATGTGTTTCGTGCACAACAGCGTGAAGGTGGCCGTCCAGCTGAATTTGAGCAGGTTGGAGTTGAACTAATAGGAGACGGAACGACTAGTGCAGATGCGGAAACAATCGCATTAATGATTCAGACTTTAAAAGAAGCAGGATTAGAAAACTTTAAAATAGCCATTGGTCATATTGAATTCGGTAACGCACTATTTAAAGAAGTTGTTGGAAACCAGGAACGTGCAGATGTATTACGACGCTTTTTATATGAGAAAAACTATGTAGGATATCGTGAGCATGTCAAGTCTCTACCATTGTCTTCTATTGATAAGGAACGATTATTACAGCTACTAAATCTACGTGGGGGAATTGAAAAGGTTGAAACGGCTAGAGAACTCGTTTCCTCTCAGCAAGCAATCGACTCATTAGACGAAATCACAACGCTTTGGTCAACACTTGAAGCATTCGGGGTGACAAATTATTTAAAGCTGGACTTAAATATCGTTAGTCATATGAGTTATTATACGGGAATTTTATATGAAGTATATGCTGATAATGTAGGCTTTGTGATCGGTAATGGCGGTAGGTATGATCATCTTTTCGAGAAATTTAACCGAGCTGCACCTGCAACAGGCTTTGGATTGCATATTGATCGAATTATTGAAGCGTTAAATCGTACAAGTGATGTGAAAATGGAATGTGTGATTTATAGCCAGGAGCGAATGCCTGAAGCAATTGCCTTTACCAAGGAGCGACGAGCAGCGAATAAGCGAGTTGTCATGCAGGAAATTAGTGGAATAAAAGATGTAGATGCTTATACAAAGCAATTTGAAGAAGTGGTTTACTATATTGGTTCTCGAAAGGAGGAGCTATAGAATGAAGGATATCTTAACCATTGCGATGCCAAAAGGTCGTATCTTCGAGGAAGCTGCAGATATGCTTAGAAAAGCAGGCTATCAGCTCCCACCTGAGTTTGATGAATCTCGAAAATTAATTTTAGATGTACCAAATGAAAAGATCCGCTTTATCCTAGCAAAGCCGATGGATGTTGTGACCTATGTTGAGCATGGTGTTGCAGATGTAGGAATTGCAGGCAAGGATGTTATGCTAGAAGAAGAGCGTGATGTGTATGAAGTACTAGATTTAAAGATTAGTGAATGTTATTTAGCGGTAGCTGGTTTGCCTGATACAAAAATTAATGATGTGGCTCCGAAAATTGCGACGAAATATCCGAAAGTAGCTTCTAGCTATTTCCGAGAGCAAGGAGAGCAAGTGGAGATCATTAAGTTAAACGGATCCATTGAGCTTGCGCCTTTAATTGGTTTAGCAGAACGCATTGTTGATATTGTTTCAACAGGACGAACTTTAAAGGAAAATGGCTTGGTTGAGCTTGAACAAATTTGCCATATTACATCAAGACTTATTGTCAATCCGGTGAGCTACCGTATGAAGGATGAGCCAATTGACGAACTAGTAGAAAGGCTATCAAAAGTCATTGGAGGCTAAGTGATGAAAATTACTCGTATAACAGATAAAAAGGTTTCCTTAAGACGAACAATTGATACTGGTACTGAGGAGCAACGAAAAATCGTTCAAGACATCATTACAACAGTTCGTGACAAGGGAGATGAAGCCCTTTATTCCTATACAAAAACATTTGATAAAGTAGAGTTAGAGGATCTATTGGTCACGGAAGCAGAATTTACTGAGGCCTACAATGAGCTTGAAGCTGAGATGGTCACTATTATTCAAGAAGCAGCAGGAAATATTCGAGCTTTTCATGAAAAACAAAAACGTGAAACATGGATTAGCTATGATGAAAATGGAACAATGCTTGGACAGAAAATAACAGCACTTGATGCAGTTGGTGTCTATGTACCAGGTGGAACAGCAGCCTATCCTTCCTCCGTGCTTATGAATGTTATTCCAGCCCAGGTTGCGGGTGTAAAACGAATTGTCATAACATCTCCTCCAACTTCTAAAGGCACGTTGCCAGCTGGAGTTTTGGTTGCAGCAAAAGAGCTAGGGATAACTGAAATTTATAAAGTTGGTGGAGCACAAGCAATCGCTGCCTTAGCATATGGTACGGAATCCATCGCTGCAGTAGATAAGATTATGGGACCAGGTAATATTTTTGTGGCACTAGCGAAGCGAGAAGTGTTTGGAATTGTTGACATTGATATGATTGCAGGACCAAGTGAAATCGTCGTTCTAAGTGATCATACAGCAAGGCCAAATGAAATTGCAGCCGATTTATTATCACAAGCCGAACATGATAAAAACTCTTCTAGTATTCTTGTGACAACCTCAATGCAGCAGGCAGAGGCTGTGAAAAGAGAAGTGGAAAAACAGGTTGCCACTTTACCACGTCATGAAATTGCCCGTGCATCCATTGAAGCGTATGGACATATTTATGTAGCCGATGATTTAGATACAGCCATTGCCGTTGTGAACGAATTGGCACCTGAGCATTTAGAGGTTTTAACGGATAATCCTTTAGCAAGCTTACATGAAATCAAGCATGCAGGGGCGATTTTCTTAGGACGCTATAGCTCTGAGCCTGTCGGTGATTATTTTGCAGGGCCAAACCATGTGCTACCAACGAACGGGACAGCTAGGTTTTCAAGTCCGTTAAATGTGGATGATTTTACGAAAAAATCAAGCATTATCTCATACAGTGAAAAAGCGTTCTTCAAAAACTATAAAAAGGTAGCTAAGCTCGCACGACTAGAAGGTTTAGAGGCACACGCACGTGCAATGGAAGAAAGGCTAAAATAGGGAGGATATCAGATGACTAGAAAAGCATCAATTGAACGTCACACGAAGGAAACACAAATTTCATTAGATTTTACAATCGATGGAACAGGACAATCATCACTAAAGACTGATGTTCCATTTATGGATCACATGCTAGATTTATTTGCCAAGCACGGACAATTTGATTTAACAGTCAATGCAAATGGTGACGTAGAAATTGATGATCATCACACGACAGAAGATATCGGTATTTGTCTTGGTCAAGCTTTGAGAGAAGCACTTGGCGATAAGCGTGGGATCAAGCGTTACGGAAATGCTTTTGTTCCAATGGATGAAGCACTTGCGCAGGTTGTTGTTGACTTAAGCAATCGTCCCCACTTTGAATTTAAAGGAGAATTTCCAAGTAAGCGTGTTGGCACGTTTGATACCGAGAATGTCCACGAATTCCTTTGGAAGCTTGCTCTAGAAGCGCGCATTAACCTACATGTGATCGTTCACTACGGACACAACACTCATCACATGATTGAGGGGATTTTTAAAGCGTTAGCTCGTGCTCTTGATGAAGCAACCATGGTGGATCCACGTATCGAAGGTGTGCTTCCTTCAACGAAAGGAATGCTCTAATATGATTGCGATCATTGACTATGGAATGGGTAATCTTTATAGCGTGAGTAAAGCGCTAGAACGTATGAATGTAGCGTACATTCTTTCCAGTAATGAAGCCGAGCTTGAGAAAGCAGACGGCTATATCTTACCAGGTGTAGGATCATTTAAGGATGCAATGACCATTTTAAATGAAACGGGCTTAACATCGTTTATTCATAAAATCGTAGTAGAGGGAAAGCCGCTTTTAGGAATTTGTCTAGGTATGCAGCTGCTTTTTGAAGAAAGTGATGAAAATGGCTTCTCTATTGGATTAGGGTTATTACCAGGTAAAGTCATTAAACTTCCTGAGGGAACAAGAGAAGCTCCGCTAAAAGTTCCTCACATGGGCTGGAATAGCTTATTGATCAAAAATGAGAGTCCATTGCTTGCAGATCTATCAGGTGAGCACGCGTATTTTGTTCATTCCTATTACGTGAAAACAGATGAGGAGGATACTCTTCTTGCAACGGCAGACTATGGAGTTGAGGTTCCGGCAGTTGTAGGACGCGGTCATGTATTTGGAACTCAGTTTCACCCTGAGAAGAGCAGTGATCTAGGGTTATCTATCTTGAAGAATTATATTAAGTTTGTGGAAGGGGAAGGACGATGAGCCAATTTGTTATGTACCCAGCAATTGATATGCGTGGTGGCAAATGCGTACGGTTGCTTCAAGGAGATTATAATAAGGAAACAGTTTACGGCGATTCTCCTTTTGATATGGCCAAGCAATTTGATGATCAAGGAGCAAGCTGGATTCACATGGTAGACCTTGATGGAGCGAAGGAAGGGAAATTAGTCAATCACCAGCATGTAATCGATGCGGCGACAAAGCTATCAGCTAAGATTCAAATTGGTGGAGGTATCCGTACAGAGGAAGACGTAGAATTCTACCTATCAAATGGTGTTGACCGTGTTATTTTAGGAAGTGCAGCTATTTCAAACCCAGAATTCGTGAAAAAGATGCTTGCAGCCTATGGTGAAAAGATTGCGATAGGGATTGATGCGAAGGATGGCTATGTTTCAACAGAGGGCTGGTTGAATACATCCAATGTGAAAGCAACAGATTTAGGTAAGGAATTAGCGAATGCAGGTGCTGAAGTATTTATTTTCACTGATATTGCAACAGATGGGATGCTCTCAGGACCAAATGTGGAAGCTGTTGTGGAAATGGCTAAAGCGACGAACAAGCAGGTTATCGCATCAGGTGGAGTCAGCTCCTTGAAGGATCTTGAAACACTAGCGGAATATGTAAGAGAAGGTGTATCAGGGGCGATTGTAGGGAAAGCACTTTACACAAACCAATTTAGCTTACCAGAAGCATTAAAGGTAGGAACATCATCATGATTACAAAACGAATTATTCCTTGCTTAGATGTTAAGGAAGGACGTGTTGTAAAGGGTATTCAATTTTTAGGCTTACGTGATGCAGGAGATCCGGTTGAATTAGCTAAGTTTTACGATGAGGAAGGTGCGGATGAACTAGTTTTCCTAGATATTTCTGCTTCTCACGAAGGTCGTAAAACGATGGTGGATGTATTGGAGCAGGTTGCAGCTCAGCTTGCCATTCCTTTTACTGTTGGTGGGGGAATTAATTCTCTTGAAGATATGAAAAAAATTCTTCGTGCTGGGGCTGATAAAGTGTCTCTTAACACAGCTGCAGTCGTTAATCCGGAGCTCATCTCTGAGGGAGCAGGCTTTTTCGGATCTCAATGTATCGTTGTAGCGATTGATGCGAAGTATGACACGGAGCTTGGTAGCTTTAGAGTGTATACACACGGTGGTCGTAAAGCAACGGAGTGGGAAGTAGTAGCGTGGGCGAAAGAAGCGGTAAAACGTGGTGCAGGTGAAATCCTTCTTACAAGCATGGATAGTGATGGAGAGAAAAATGGCTTTAATCTAGCCTTAAATAAGCTAGTGAATGAAGCTGTAAGTGTACCTGTTATTGCCTCAGGTGGCGCTGGAAATGCTGAGCACTTTCTACATGCTTTTAAGGAAGGAAAAGCAGACGCAGCATTAGCGGCATCAATTTTCCATTATAAAGAAACGTCTGTAAAGGAAGTAAAAGCGTATTTGAATGAGCAGGGAGTGAATGTTCGATGATCGAAAATGTGAAATTTGACGAAAAAGGCTTAGTACCTGCGATTGTTCAAGATGCAGTAAGCAAGGAAGTGTTAACACTAGCCTACATGAATGAAGAATCTTTGAAAAAGTCGCTTGAAACGAAGGAAACATGGTTTTATAGCCGTTCAAGACAAGAGCTTTGGCATAAAGGTGGAACATCTGGTAACATCCAAAAGATCGTGGAAATGAGATATGACTGTGATCAGGATGCGATTCTCGTCCTAGTTCAGCCAGCAGGACCGGCTTGTCACACTGGAGCTTACACATGTTTTAATGAAACAATAGATAAGCAAGAGGTCGTTCCCGCACAAAATCGCTTTGAAATTTTAAACACATTAGAGGCGTTGATTGCTGAACGTGAAAGTGAAAAACCAGAAGGATCTTATACAACCTATCTTTTCAATGAAGGGGTAGACAAAATTCTGAAAAAAGTAGGCGAGGAAGCATCTGAGGTAATAATCGCGTCTAAAAATCGTGATGCCGAGGAATTAAAATGGGAAGTAGCTGACTTACTTTTCCACTTAATGGTTCTTTTACGCGAGCAAAAGCTCCCATTAGATGAAGTGTTAAAGGTGTTAAAAGAAAGACATACAAAATAAGAGCTGAATCTAGGCGAAAGTCTAGCTTCAGCTTTTTTTTGAGCTGGGTGGAGGGTAGAGGAATTAAGTGTGAGGTAAGGAGAGAGGGGAGCCGGAATCGCGGAAAGGAGTGCCGGAATCGCGGAAAGGAGTGCAGGAATCGCGGAAAGGAGTGCCGGAATCGCGGAAAGAGGAGCCTGAATCGCGGAAAGAGGAGCCGGAATCGCGGAAAGGAGTGCCAGAATCGCGGAAAGAGGAGCCGGAATCGCGGAAAGGAGTGCCGGAATCGCGGAAAGGAGTGCCGGGATCGCGGAAAGAGGAGCCGGAATCGCGGAAAGGAGTGCCGGAATCGCGGAAAGGAGTGCCGGGATCGCGGAAAGAGGAGCCGGAATCGCGGAAAGGAGTGCCAGGATCGCGGAAAGGTTCCCCAAGAATCACGAATAGCTCCCAATTTTTTCATTAGCGTAACGTCTAGATGAGAAATTGAGTATAAAAATAGTAGAAAGTAGGCTAGAAAAAGGGAATGTTACCTATTATCCTTCATTTTAAATAAAATAGAAGGTGTAAGCTCAACTAATGGAGAAAATCTCCATAGGTCAAGCCTCTTCCATAGCTTCTATAGCTTTTACATATTAATCTTCTTTTGATCCTTTCTTACCCTTTGAAAGCTGCTCCCGATCAATTGCCTGTGGGGGACGTTCAAACCAACCGTTTTTTATCAAGAGATTTGCACTGTCTTCAGCATAGAGTCCAACTTCCTTTAACATGATAAAGTACTTTGCTGCGATATCTCTTCGTAATGAAAGTGCAAGGGATCCTCCTATATTTCCAATTCCTATGGCATTTAGTGAGCTTACGTGAAAGAGCATAAGTCTATCTGAGAATGGTGCGACTGTAGAATTTGTGATTTCTGTATCCCATGTCATCGGGGCAGATAATGTACTTTCCTCTAAAAGAGTTCGGAGTTTAGTAATAATGGTTCTTGCTATATCAATGCCCCTTATAAAATGATTGCGTAATTCTTCAGATTGTGCGGTTTGAGCAAATCCTAATAGGAGGGCTTTTCCTCCCGTATTATTTGTATAGTTAAGGAAAATGTGAGCAATCTCAGCTCCCGTTAATGTTCTTCGTTCACCAAGCCATCCTCGTAAAAAGCTTTGTTTCTCAACAAATGTAACCTCTGAAGGAGAATCAATATAGGGTGGGCGAATAAAGACACCTTTTGATAACATTACTTCTTTTGCTTGATCTTCAATATCTGCAGCCTCTTTTAAGTAGAGAAAGAATAAGTCTCGAACATCTTTTCTCGCTGACATGGAAAGAGCCATGCCATGGGCGGCAATCCCTGCTTTACCCAGATTTCGTATGAAAATGAGCATATATGTATCTGAAAAGAGTCTAGGAGCAGCAAGGTTTACGTCTTCCATGGAAAATCCTTGCGGTACTGGGAATTTTTCCAGTTTGAAAAGCTCTGTTAATGTTTTGACGTGTTCTTTCGATTTGGTTAAGGTTTTGGAAACTATGTCTTTTATTTCTGAATCCTCTACTGTTTGTTGAAAATAAGAAAGAACAGGTATGACAGAACTTTCGGTCATATACGTGGTCCATAGAGAACCTATTTCTGCAGAAGTTAATTTTAAATGTAAATGCTTGTTCATTGTTTACACCCTCCAATCGTATAGAGTTAGTGTTAACAAAAATAAAAGTAAATATTTGTAAGTATGTTAAATATATATTTTACATCTATCTTTTCCCTTTATGTACTATTGTTGTAGGCTAATCTTGTGGTATACTTACCTACGGTGAAATGAATGAAATGGAGGATTTCAGTGGGAAAACAATTGAGCAAACAACAAAAAAAAGCACAGGTTGTCCCGTTTCTCCAAGATGGACAATATTATTATAATAAAGGCCTAAAGGCATATAGAGAACAAAACTATCAGAAAGCAAGTAAATATTTAGAAAAAGCATTAGAGCTTGATCCGAATGATGCCACGAAGCTTTCATTGCTTGCGACGGTTTACACAGATATGGGTCAGTATACGCAGTCAAATGATTTACTTTTATATATACTTGATTTTGTTGATGAAGATATAACAGAGTGTCACTACTTTATGGCAAATAATTATGCACATCTTGGGTTATTTCAAGAAGCGTATAAGTGTGCAACAGAATATGCAAATAAAGCACCCTATGGTGAATTTATAGAAGAGAATGAAGATTTAATTGACCTTTTAACAATGGAAGAGGACGAAGACGACCCATTCTTAAAAGATCCTGATGATCTCATTTTGAAGCAGGATGCAGCTAAATCTCTTTTAGAAAGCAATCAATTTCAAGAAGCGATTAGCTTATTAGAAGAGATTGTTGAAGAATATCCAGAATTCTGGTCTGCACATAACAATCTTTCCTTGGCATACTTTTATGTAGGGGAAGTGGAGAAGGCAAAGAAATTCCTTCAAACAGTCCTTGAGCGAAACCCTGGAAACTTGCATGCATATTGTAATTTATTGGTCTTTTATTACTATGAACGTCATGATGACAAGGTTGAAGAGCTAGCAAAAGCACTTTCTAATATACATCCATTATTGTTTGAACATCGTTATAAGCTTGGTGCAACTTTTGCTCTTGTTGGTTATTATGAGCAGGCATACAAGTGGCTTCGAACTCTTTATAGGCAAGGCTTTGAAGGGGACGATGTTTTTTATTACTGGCTTTCCTATGCAGCTTATTTTACGGGGAATAAGAACTTCTCCGAACAAATGTGGGAACGAGTCCTAAAAGAAAACAAACAAAAAGAGGGATCTGAGCCTTGGAATGTGAACCAAGAGGAAAAGCAGCAAGCTCAAAATATGTCAATTGAAGAGCGTTTATATGCTATTTTTCTGTCTATAAAAACAGATAGTCTAGAAGAGGTTGAAAGATATAAAGCAGCTTCTGTTCCTCAATCAAAGCTTGAGCAAGATTTTATCTCCTTTGCATTAGGGCAAGAGAGTTCTCCCGCTGAGGGGATACAATCATTCTTTCAAATCATTAATAGGCTATTTGATCGTACGAAACAGGATGAGCTTTTTCTTTATTCATTCCAAATTTTATCCAGAGCCTATCAAGGTAAGTGCTCACTTAAAAACGATGTCGCATGGGCAGCCTCTCTTGAATATGTCTGGCGTAAACAAGACTCGAAAGAACAAGTGAGTCAAACAACAATTGCAAACGAGTATGGAACAACAAGCTCAACGGTGAGGAAATACGTGAATCAAATTAAAGAGTTAAGTGTACTAGAATAACATAAAAAAATATTCAAATAAAAAGGCGCTGTAGAAAGTGGAAATTTTCAACAGCGTTTTTTCATTTGAATTTTCATTAGTAAAGTTAGTGTGATCTTTAAATGATGGAGATGGGACTAGCCAGAAAGCAAATTCCTGTAACGTAGTGTAGTAAGTGATATCTCCTTACTTTTTACTCAGCAAGCTTATCTCGATCAGCGGCTAATGGTGGTTGTTCAAACCAGCCTTTTTTAATTAACATTTTGGCTCCATCGTCTAAAAAATGTCCAATCTCTCCAACTAAGCGTGTAATATCTTGTGTTATATCATATCGATATGTTCCTGCAATTGCGAAGCTATAGTTAAGTAGACTTCCTGATGTCGCAAGTGAAACATGGAATAACATGAGCTTTTCAGAAAATGGTGGTTCTTTAGAGGCTAATACTTCAGCATCCCATAACTGAGGTGATGGAAGGTGATCAGCTGTTAGAACATCCTGAAGAACGTTAACATTCTTTTGAGAGATGTCTCTTCCACGAAGCATATATTGTTTTATCTCTTGATCTTCAACTACTTGGCTAAAGCCAACCATAATGGATTTACCTAATTGATTTGAATCCAAGCCAATGTAAATTCCACTGATTTCAGTTGCTGAAATCGGTCGTTGTTTGCCTATTAATTTGTGTAGGAAATCCTTATCATTTACATATTCCGCTTGTTTAGGAATTGGAATAAAAGGAGCACGAATGATTAACCCTTTAGCAAGGAGTGCATTCATTGAATCCTGATACAACTCGCTAATGTCATCAATACATTCATCAAAGTAACGGCGAACATCCTCTCTAAAAGAAACGGTAAGAGCATTAGAGAACAAGAGTAAATTAATTCGACTCATTTCTTTTATATAAAATAAATAAAATTTATCAGAGAATATTCTTGAAGCACCAGAAATGACATCATTTTCTGAAAAACCAGAAGGTATCGGAAAATTTTCCTTGTTAAATAACTCTTTTAGCTTTGCAATATGCTTGGTAGTAATTGTTTGTGCTTTTTCGATAAGCTGTTTCACTCTTTCATCTTCAACATTTTCAAGGTAATGTGAATACATACAATGAATCAATGTTTCACCAAGATAATTTTTCCAAAGCTCTCCCAGCTCAGTTGCCGTTAATGTGATGTTTCTTCCTTGTTCATTTGACAACACACTCATCCTTCCACTTGTTACTTCGGGATAGTTTTGGCTGAAATGAGATACTTATACATAAGAACTTCACTCATGAGCAAAAAAATAGCGTAATTCGACTTTATTTTATAGGATAATGGTAAGGTGAAATAAGGAAGGCATTCTATTGTATGTGTCTTCTTTTATTGGCAGATAATTAGAGTATAGGACTTTACAAGGAGTGAACGACATGTCAGATGAAAAAATTTATGACGTGATTATTGCAGGTGCAGGTCCAGCAGGAATGACTGCAGCCGTATATACATCACGAGCTAATCTTTCTACATTAATGATTGAACGTGGAGTGCCTGGCGGCCAGATGGCGAACACGGAAGAAGTGGAAAACTATCCAGGCTTTGATCATATATTAGGACCTGAGCTATCAACTAAGATGTTCGATCACGCGAAGAAATTCGGAGCAGAATATGCGTATGGAGACATCCAAGAAGTAATTGATGGGGAAGAATACAAAATCATTAAAGCCGGTAAAAAAGAGTACAAAGCACGTGCTGTGATTATTACTACAGGTGCTGAATACAAGAAGATAGGTGTACCAGGTGAGAAAGAGCTTGGCGGACGCGGTGTATCTTACTGTGCAGTATGTGATGGTGCCTTCTTTAAAGGAAAAGAGTTAGTGGTTATCGGTGGAGGAGACTCTGCTGTTGAAGAAGGAGTGTATTTAACTCGCTTTGCTTCAAAGGTCACAATTGTTCACCGTCGTGATGAGCTAAGAGCGCAAAAAATCCTACAGCAACGTGCTTTTGATAATGATAAAATTGACTTCATCTGGAATCATACTGTAAAAGAAATTCATGAGCAAGACGGAAAAGTAGGGAAAGTAACACTTGTAAATACTCAAAATGGGGAAGAGCAAGAGTTCAAAACGGACGGCGTATTCATTTATATTGGTATGGTACCACTATCTAAGCCATTTGAAAGCTTAGGAATCACAAATGAGAACGGCTATATTGAGACGAACGATCGTATGGAAACAAGAGTAGAAGGGATCTTTGCAGCTGGTGATATTCGTGAAAAAATGCTTCGTCAAATCGTTACAGCTACTGGTGACGGCAGTATTGCAGCTCAAAGTGCTCAACATTACGTTGAAGAGCTTGCAGAGAAACTTAAAACTGTAAAGTAATGTCGAAACTTGTTTTACCAAATCGTAACTCTGTTTTAACTCTCCTGTAACATGTGTGAAACAATTATGGGGTACTATATAAATAAGTAATTGACCCCCTTTTATAAATAGACTTATTTAGAGCATGGGCGCCCTTTCCCATGCTCCCTTTTTTTGCCTTCAAACTGTTTACAAAATTTCAAAAAAAGAATGAAACAGATTTACGATTCATACGTATTAAATGAAAAGGTAGTAACTATTATCCACCTGCACAATGATACAGAGAACGACTAGAAGGAAGAAAGTTACAATTTTAGATAGATCACTTCGTTGTCCTTCATCCCTTTAAATAGTATAATAAAAGAAACTTCTGAGCGATGTGCATCATAGAATGATATATAATGGTAGGTCTTAATTGGTTGTCCTTCGAAGAGGGAGTATGACACCTACATCAAAGGTAAGACTTTACAATGGCAGGAGCCCAAGCCTAGGAAATAGTTCTGCTACTTTCTTAGATTATGCTGTTAACCAGGTCAACGTTATGGAGAAAGATACGTGAAATAAGAGGTGAAGATTGCTTGCAAAGAATAACAAATTGCGTCTTAGTGGAAGAAAATAAGGTTCTTCTTCTTCAGAAACCTAGAAGAGGCTGGTGGGTCGCACCAGGTGGGAAAATGGAGTTAGGTGAATCAATTAAGGATACAGTTACTCGCGAGTATCGTGAGGAGACAGGAATATATATTAAAAATCCTCAGCTTAAAGGCGTGTTCACCTTTATTATCAAAGAAGGAAAAGATGTTGTTTCTGAGTGGATGATGTTTACTTTTTTAGCTACAGATTATCAAGGCACAAATGTGTTAGAATCTGAAGAAGGCTTGATTAAGTGGCATGAAAAAGAAGAAATTGAAAAGCTACCGATGGCTCCAGGAGATCACCATATTTTAGATTACGTTATTAAAGGCAACGGATTGTTATACGGGACCTTTACATATACACCTGATTTTGAGCTTTTATCCTATCGGTTAGATCCACAATAATCAAGAATATCGTCACATTATGTGACAAGTGATAAATAGATTGAAACGTACTATGATATGTTAGAAGAAGGAAATAATGATAATCTTTCTTTCATTTAGCGTTAGTAAGAGGGGGGACAAATCATGACGGAAGAATTACTAGAACAACAGCAGCAAGAAGTGCAGATGGTGATTATTACCGGTATGTCTGGAGCAGGAAAGACGGTTGCTATCCAAAGCTTTGAAGACCTTGGATACTTTTGTGTAGATAATTTACCTCCAACCCTTCTGCCGAAATTTTTAGAGTTAATGAAGGAATCTGGCTCTAAAATGAACCAAGTAGCATTAGTTATGGACCTAAGAGGTCGTGAGTTTTTTGATAGTCTATTTGAAGCTTTAGATGACTTATCTGAAAATGCTTGGTTAACACCACATATCTTATTTTTAGATGCAAAGGATTCTACACTAGTAACAAGATATAAGGAAACACGTCGTTCACACCCGTTAGCTTCCAAGGGGCTTCCATTAGAGGGAATAGGCCTTGAAAGAGAGCTATTAGAGGAGCTAAAGGGGAGAGCGCAGTTAATATACGATACATCTGACTTGAAGCCTAGAGAATTGAGAGAAAAAATCCTAAAGCAATTCTCATCAAGTGTTGAGCACACATTTACGGTAAATGTTACTTCTTTTGGATTCAAATATGGAGTACCGATTGATGCAGATCTTGTGTTTGATGTTCGTTTTTTACCAAATCCGCATTACATCGATCATATGAGACCGAAAACAGGTCTAGAAGAAGAAGTATCCTCCTATGTTTTAAAATGGAGCGAGACACAGAAGTTTTTAGAGAAGCTGATTGATTTACTCACATTTATGATTCCTTACTACAAACGTGAGGGGAAAAGTCAGTTAGTTATTGCGATTGGCTGCACAGGAGGACAACACCGTTCTGTTACATTGGCAGAATACATTGCGAACTACTACAAAAATGACTATCATACTCAAGTGTCTCACAGAGATATTGAGAAAAGAAAGAATCATTAAAAAGTGAGTGCACCTTATATGCCAAAAGTCGTCATTATTGGTGGAGGCACAGGGTTATCTGTTCTATTAAGAGGATTAAAGAAACTCCCTCTAGATATAACCGCAATTGTGACTGTTGCTGATGATGGCGGAAGCTCTGGAAGGCTACGTACAGAATTAAATATCCCTCCTCCTGGTGATATTCGCAATGTTCTAGCAGCTTTATCCGATGTTGAGCCACTTGTAGAAGAGCTTTTTCAACACAGATTTAATAAAGGAAACAATTTAGTTGGACATTCGTTAGGGAACCTCATTTTAGCCGCTATGACAAATATCACTGGTGATTTTGTCCATGCGATAAGAGAAATGAGTACAGTATTGAATGTACGGGGGAAAGTTCTCCCTGCTGCAAACAGTAGTGTAATCCTAAACGCTGAGATGGAAGATGGAACGATTGTTTCTGGTGAATCAAAAATTCCTTTTTCAGGTAAGAAAATTAAACGCGTGTTTCTAACACCGAAGGATATCGTTCCTTTACCAGAGACACTTGAAGTCATATCAGAAGCAGATTTAATTGTCATTGGACCAGGAAGTTTATACACAAGTATTTTACCGAACCTTCTTGTACCGAATATTGGGGAAGCGGTACGGGCTGCGAAAGCGAAAAAAGTGTATATCTGTAACGTGATGACTCAGGCTGGTGAGACTTTAGACTTTACAGCTAGTGACCATGTGAAAGCTCTATATCATCACATGCAGGAACCATTTATTGATACAATCCTTGTAAACGATGAAGAAATACCAGCCCATATAAAGGAGCTATACGAGGAAGAGCTTGCAAAGCCTGTCCATTTCGATATAGAGGGTTTAACAAGTTTAGGTCTTGAAGTTATAACGGACAAAATCGTCTGCTATGAAAATAGTGTGATTAGGCACGATACACAAAAAGTAGCAAAGCTATTATACGGATTAATACAGCAGCAGGATTAAACAGAAGTCTTTGTGAAGAAATGGGGGTGCAGAGTTGTCATTTGCATCTGAAACAAAAAAAGAGTTAACAAACATTGAACTGAAGCCATGCTGTTTGAAAGCAGAATTGTCGGCACTCATTCGTATGAATGGTTCCTTATCTTTTTCGAACCGTATGTTAATTCTAGATATACAAACAGAAAATGCAGCAATCGCAAGAAGGATTTATACTCTTCTAAAAAAACAATATGATGTTGCCGTTGAATTACTTGTACGGAAGAAAATGCGTCTGAAAAAGAACAACGTCTATATTGTGCGTCTTGTGGAAGACGCAAGAGCCATTTTAGAGGATTTGGATATATTGGATGAGGGTTTTACGTTTTACCACAATATATCTGAAAACCTTGTGAAAAAGAAATGCTGTAAACGTTCATATATTAGAGGGGCCTTTCTAGCAGGTGGGTCGGTCAATAATCCAGAAACATCCTCCTATCATCTGGAAATTTTCTCCCTATATAAAGAGCACAATGATTCGCTATGTGAGCTAATGAATACGTTTGATCTCAATAGTAAAACATTAGAACGGAAAAAAGGATTTATTACGTACTTAAAGGAAGCAGAAAAAATCACCGAACTATTAAACATCATCGGTGCACATCAAGCCCTTCTGCGTTTTGAAGATGTACGTATTGTTCGTGACATGAGAAATTCTGTGAACAGATTAGTAAACTGTGAAACAGCCAATTTAAATAAAACAATTGGTGCCGCAATTAGACAGGTTGAGAACATTCGATTTATCGATGAACGAATTGGGTTAGATGCCCTGCCAGATAAACTTCGTGAAATTGCCAGACTACGAGTGGAATATCAGGATGTCACATTAAAAGAGCTTGGTGAAATGGTATCAAGTGGGACAATAAGTAAATCAGGTATCAATCATCGCTTACGAAAACTCGATCAGATTGCCGAACAACTTCGTTCTGGTGAAACCTTAACGTTAAAATAGGCCTTTCAAACATTTTCGTTTTATGACGGGGAATAAGGTTTTTTGAAATGATTGCTCGCTACATCAATTAAGAGGTATGGTTCAGGTGACACTCTTAAAGCCAAAAGCTTTGGAGATCACCTCAAGCAGCCTTTTACACGTAACCTTTACAGAAAAAAGACAGCCCTTTCATATGTAAAGCGAACCCTGTTGAAATGTCCTTTAAATAAAAACTATTGACTAGTAGAGAAGAGGAGAGATTATTATGGTTGAAAAACAAGTGGAAGTTCATCTGAAATCAGGTTTACAAGCACGTCCAGCTGCACTATTTGTTCAAGAAGCAAATCGCTTTTCTTCAGACGTTTTCTTAGAAAAAGACGGAAAGAAAGTGAACGCTAAAAGTATTATGGGACTAATGAGCCTAGCCATCAGCAACGGTTCGACGATCACGCTTATTGCAGAAGGAAATGACGAGCAAGAAGCTGTAGAAACATTATCGGCATATGTTCAACAAGAAGGGTAACAAACAATAAGCTGACTCACGTTAAGATGTGAGTCAGTTTTTTTGTTGTGAGGTGTTTTCTGGTGCCAGGCATTTTTATTTTCGAAAATGAGCTACTTATTTTCGAAAAGTAGGCATTTATTTTCGCTTTTTACGATTTATTAACGAGTTTGGTGATTTTATTTTCGGATTTCGTCCTTTTATTTATTTTTCTACTTAATTCGACACAAAAAAGTGGAGAAAAGGACTTGCTCCTTCTCTCCACCCGACTAATTCGTCTTATTTATTTCCAAGAATATTGCGGTCTAATACTTTGTCGATTAAACCATATTCTAATGCACGCTCAGCTGTCATGAAGTTATCACGATCTGTATCCTTTTCGATCACTTCGATCGGTTGACCAGTACGTTCAGATAAGATTTTGTTTAATTTTTCACGAAGGAAAAGAATGCGTTTTGCCGCAATTTCAATTTCCGTTGCTTGACCTTGTGCTCCACCTAATGGTTGGTGAATCATGACTTCACTGTTAGGAAGTGCGTAACGCTTACCTTTATCTCCAGCTGCTAAAAGGAAAGCACCCATAGATGCCGCCATACCAATACAAATTGTTGATACGCTAGGCTTAATGAACTGCATCGTATCGTAAATAGCCATACCTGCTGTAATTGATCCACCAGGGCTGTTAATATAAATGGAGATGTCCTTCTCTGGATCTTCTGCTTCTAAGAATAAAAGCTGAGACACGATAGAGTTTGCTACATTATCATCAATTGCACTACCAAGCATGATGATACGGTCTTTTAAAAGACGAGAATAAATGTCATACGCGCGCTCACCACGATTTGTTTGTTCAATAACTGTAGGAATTAAATTCATTTTAATGTTCCTCCTTCATCATTAGAAAGATTTTTTGTTCTAAAGGATATATGAAACGACGTGTATGTACTCCTTTAGAACGACCATAAAAAGTAAGTTACATTATGTATTTCCATCATACAACTAAGGTCAATAAAGGTCAAACGAAAAGCCTAAAACCTCTAACAAAATCTTTCTGCCTTACATATAGAAAGTATATGTGTCCACTTAGCATATCATGTAAACATCATTCCCACATAATCAAATTTTCAAACAGTTCCACTCTTGTTTTCTTGTACAAAACAAAAACATCCTTGTATTCTCTGTAGAGGAGAAAAACGCAGTTGAAATTCTCAGGAAGTTCCCGTATAATTTTCAAATATTGATACTTTATTGTGCGCTCGTAGCTCAGTTGGATAGAGCGATGGTTTCCGGTACCATGTCTGTCGGGGGTTCGAATCCCTTCGAGCGCGTTAAACATGACAAAAAGACTTCTAATAATAGTGGAAACACTTTATTGGAAGTTTTTTTTATTCCACACTTCCCTAAATCCCATCAGCTATCTCTACGTTACATTCCATAAAATTGACATTGGCTTATCACGTAAAAGCATTTAATATAGATGTATCCTTATATTAACAAAGATGGAGAAAACCAATCATCGAAGATTTATTCTGAAAGGGATTAACCATACTTATGAAACGATCAAGTAAACATAACCTCATACTCTTTTTTACGGTAACTTTTTTACTCCTCCTTGCAACCATTTTGAAATTCCATACGTTCGTCATAATTGGTACGATCATTTTAATCACAATAATTAGTCTACATTCCTTATTAAATCGTCAACTTATTCTCAAACAATGGAAAGGGACGAAAACAAAACAAAGCTACCGTTCTCTCTTTGACCATCATCCGGATATTGTCATTAGGTTTACGAAGGATGGGCAAATTACATCAATAAATAAGACGGTTGAACGGGTTTTGGGCTTTAAAGTTGAAGAGTGCATAGGACATCATTTTCTAGAGGGCGTAAATGAAGAGAAGAGGAATGTAACGTTAAGACACTTTAATATGGCTGCAAAAGGAGAGGCGACCACCTATGACAGTGTTATTCTGCATAAGGATGGAAGGTCTATTTATGTAACAACGACGAATATCCCTATTATTGTTAACGGAGAAATAGATGGTGTGTATGGCATCACTAGGGATATTACAGAACAGAAAAAAATCGAGCAAATTATTCAAAAAATTGCATATGAAGATGTGCTCACGGGTTTACCTAATCGAACAAGGCTCATTCAATATTTAACCAAACAGCTTAAGGTGGCCACTACTACTAATAGGACATTAGCTGTTCTGTTCATTGATATGGACCGCTTCAAAGTTGTGAACGACACCATTGGGCATTCATCAGGAGATGAAATGCTGAAGGAAGTAGCAGATCGACTTCAGGCAACCATTAGGAAAGATGATATGATCTTTAGACAAAGTGGGGATGAGTTTGTTGTTGTTTTAAACAATGCAACAAGAGAAGTTGCTGAAGATGTTGCGCGTAAGATGATTGCTGCTTTTGAAAAGCCGATTCACATTCATACGTATGATATTTTCACATCACCAAGTATTGGAATTAGTTTTTTTCCGGAAGACGGGAATTCGCTTGAAGAATTAATTAAACATGCAGATGCAGCGATGTATCAATCAAAAGCTTCTGGCAAGAAAATGTATACTTTTTATTCATCTCATGATGCCGACAAGAAAATGGACAGGTTGAAACTCGAAATGGATCTTCATAAAGCAATTGAACGGAATGAACTTCTATTACATTATCAACCAAAAGTAAACTTAAAAACGGGACACGTTGTAGGAGTAGAGGCATTGATTCGTTGGAACCATGCAGAAATTGGGTTGATTTCTCCTGCTGAATTTATTCCGATTGCTGAGGAAACAGGATTAATTATTTCAATTGGAGAATGGGCACTAAAAACAGCCTGTACCGTCAATAAGCATTGGCAGGAAGAAGGACTACAAAATCTTGTGATTTCAGTTAACCTGTCACCTAGACAGTTTTCGCAAACAGATTTGGTAAAAACGGTTGAAAAGGTGTTAGAGGAGACAGGTCTTGAAAGTCATTTGCTAGAGTTAGAAATAACCGAAAGTATGACAGCGGATATTGAACGGACAATTAGTACGTTGCATGAATTAAAGCAGCTTGGTGTCCGCATTAGTATTGATGACTTTGGAACAGGGTTTAGTTCGCTAAATTATTTAAAGAGATTCCCTGTGGATACATTGAAAGTGGACCAGTCATTTGTAAATGAACTTCACAATAATCCTAATGATGAAACAATTGTAAAGACAATTATTGCAATGGGGCATAATCTTGGATTACATGTAGTAGCTGAAGGAATTGAAACGAAGGAACAGCTCGTTTTTCTTCAACAATATGTCTGTGACGAGGGTCAAGGGTACTTTTTTAGCAAGCCGCTACCCGCTCAAGAATTAGTAGAGAAAATAAAAGAAATTGAGCAAATTGTCCCCTTGCAGGGAATTACAAAGGAATTAAATGACCGGATTTGGGCGGATGAGTTAGTGAGAGGGGCGAAAAAGGATTTACAAGAAATACTTAGACTTCAGCAGAGTATGACGATTAAGTACAAAAAAATCGGTGACAAATTTGTTCATACGATGTGTGATGGGGAGTTAGTGTATCGGTTTGGGCTTTTACCTGAGCAGATCATAGGGAAGCAGTTATTTGACCTCCTACCTGAAGAAGTAAGTAAGAAGAAAGTGAGTTATTACCAGCGAGCTTGGGACGGAGAAGGAAATGTTCATTATGAGGATGTACTTAATGGTATCTGTTATCTAGCTACCTTAAGGCCTGTCATAAAGGGAGGAGAAGTGACAGAGGTAATCGGTTCATTTGTGGATATTACAAAGCAAAAGCAAGTAGAAAAGAAATTGCGAGAGAGTCAGGAGCTTCATCAGCTTATAGCTAAACATATTATTGACCTTGTAACAATTTATACATTAGATGGTCGCATTACCTATGCTTCTTCCTCGTATGAACGTGTGCTCGGATATAAACCAGCTGAACTAGTAGGTAGCATACCAACAAATCTTTATCACCATGAAGACCTGCAACGAATGCTTTTTGATTTACAAGAGGCTAAGAAAACCAATCAGAATCAAAGCAGAAACATTCAAAAGAAATACCGACTCAAAAACAAACAAGGAACCTATCTCACTTTCCATACAATCCTAACCACTATCCTAAATGAAAATGGCGAGGTGGAAAGAATCATTGGTGTTTCTAGAGAAAGTACCGAGTGAGTCGACCTCTGTGAGATTGCCTGTCACCGACCAAGTGTTAGTGGAATAATGTCGTAGGGCTAGGACATAAGTGCCTGGCCCTTTGTTTATCTTAAGGAACAATAAATTCATCGTTTGTGGTTAAGTGCTTTGACATCCAGCTTCAGCGTCTAGCCCAACGAGGTCATAAGCGATTTAGAATGGAAGGCAAAGAACACCTATTTGATAAATCCTCTTATTTCCCGAGGCTGACAGAGGAACTCTGTAGCTTTTGTTTTGTCACAGCCTCAATCCTGTGTGGGGATAGGTACACAGGATTGAGGCTCTAGTATATGATGTTTTTAAGACGAACCTTCTTTTCCATTATTCTCTAAAATTAGAATGAATCATTCTCCTATTTTGTGCATTTTTTTGTGACAGTTTCATAATCATGTAGTAGGATAGATAAGAGCATTGTCTTAGAGCAATGATGGAAAATGAAACATGATATGGACGTACAAGGACAAAAAAGTTTATTTAGTTCATTAGCGATTAAATATGTTATGTTTCTTACGAAATAAAAAGTAAGCGCTTACTAAAATCAATCATCTTACAAATATCCAGGGTTAACCCACAATAATGGTTATTTTTCCAATCTCGTGTAAAATGGAAACAGGGGGAAAATACATGAAAATGAGCTTGATTCAAGAACAGACTTTAAAATTGAATATGACACAAGAACTGCAGCAAGCAATAACATTGTTACAATTCTCCTCAGCTGAACTCCTTTCTTATGTTCAAGAACTTTCCATCGAAAACCCATTAATTGAAGTGAAGGAAACGTATGTATCTTCTTATCGTCACCAAAGTAGTACCAATACCCACGGTTTTGTGGAGAATGTGACTAAAGAAAAAACAAATTTAAAGGATTACCTTGAGCGCCAACTAATTGATTTTTCGCTAACGAAGCAGGATCGTCATTGTGTGAATCTATTAATTAATGCCTTGGATTCAAATGGTTACTTAAAGGATGAAATGTCAGAGCTAGCCACTATTGCTAGAGTGGAAGAGGAATATCTTGAGAGTAAGCTATACTTTATTCAAAGCTTAGAGCCTGCTGGTGTAGGTGCAAGGTCGCTTCAGGAATGTATTTTACTTCAGTTAAGACGTCTAACTGAACGAGATGATCTGGCAGAGTTGATTATTCAACAACATTTTAAAGCTTTTGCCGAAAAATCTTGGAAAGACTTATCAAAAAAGCTTAACATAAGTATTCAACGCATTCAGGAAGTATTTGAAAAAGTAAAAAAGCTCGAGCCAAGACCTGGTTTGAAATTTCAATCTGAGGAACTAACCTTTGTTACACCGGAAATGACCGTGGAAAGTTACGACGGACAATTTCATATCCATTTCCATGACGAGCTTGTACCACAGCTTATCATTCATCACCCGCTTTCAACTACAAGTGAGTCAGAAGTGAAAGATTACTATTCTAAGAAACTATCACAAGGAAAATGGATCCAACGAGCAATCGAACAGCGGAAGGAAACAATGATCAAGGTTATGAAGGTAATCATAGATAAGCAGGAAGAATTCTTCTTAAAAGGTAAAAGCTATTTAAAACCCTTAACGTTAAAAAACATCGCAGACATACTAGATATTCATGAATCAACCGTGAGTCGAACAGTAAAAGACAAATTTGTTCAAACACCACATGGACTTTTCCATATGAAATCCTTTTTCTCAAACAAGCTAGAAATAGGTAATGAGGATGTCTCAACTTCATCAGTAAAAATCCGATTAAAAGAAGTAGTGAACAAAGAAAATAAGCAAAAGCCATTATCTGATCAAAAAATTGCGAATTTACTTCAATCACTTTATGATATTACTATATCAAGGAGAACCGTTACGAAATACAGAGAGCAGCTTAACATTCCAACAAGTGCTATACGAAAGCAATATTGAATAAGACGAAGAAACGGATGTGCCTAAAAATGGAGAAGGTTATATTTTACTCAAAAGAAAATTGTCCCCTATGTGAAAAGGGTTTAGCTCTAGTGAAAGATTTACAAAATGACATTCCATTTGACTATGAGGTTATCGACATCTATAAAAATGATGAACTATTAGAACGATATCAACTTATGATTCCGGTCGTGAAAATTGGTGAGGACATCGTTTCTTATGGAATATTGGAAAAAGATAACATAAGAAAGCGGTTACTTTTAAAATGAAAGAAAGATTGCTTGAATAAGCAAAAGTCCCCTGTTAAAATAAAAATTGTAACAGGGAGATTTTTTTTTGAGCTGGTGGGACACAATAAGTACCGGTGGGACGTTTTGAGTCCATGTCCGTCCATACCAACTCAGAAAGGGATGGCAAAATGAAATCATTAATTGAAGTACAAAAAAAATTATTGCCAGACCTCCTTCAGGTTATGCAAAAGCGTTATCAAATTCTTCAATATATAAGATTGATGCAGCCGATAGGACGTAGAAGCTTATCTACTAGCTTAGGGCTCAGCGAACGCGTGTTACGTAGTGAAGTTACATTCCTAAAGGAACAAGACTTGATTACTACTCATACCTCTGGAATGACCTTAACAGATGAAGGAGCATCGCTTTTAAAAAACCTAGAAGAAATGATGAAAGATGTTTTAGGCTTAACTTCTTTGGAAAATACATTAAAAGATAAGTTTAATTTATCTCGTGTCATTGTGGTTTCAGGGAATAGTGATGAGTCACCATGGGTCAAGAAAGAAATGGGAAGAGCATGTGTTGCATGTATAAAAGAACGATTAATTGGTAAAAATATCGTCGCCGTTACTGGTGGAACAACGTTGGCAGCAGTTGCTGAAATGATGACACCCGACAGCAAAAATCGTGAAATTCTTTTTGTACCTGCACGTGGTGGGCTAGGTGAAACAGTAGAAAATCAAGCAAACACAATTTGTGCAAAAATGGCAGAACGTGCAAGCGAAAATTACAGACTTTTACACGTTCCAGATCAGCTAAGTAAAGAAGCGTATCAATCAATCATTGAAGAACCATCAATAAAAGAGCTTTTAGCGATTATGAAATCCTCTAGTATGGTTGTCCATGGAATAGGAGACGCTAAAACGATGGCGGAGCGCCGTAAAACTCCAGAAGAAGACTTCCTTAAGATTAATCAGGGAAATGCGGTTGCAGAAGCGTTTGGTTACTATTTCGACCAAGAGGGTACTATCGTACATAAAGTTCAAACCGTTGGGATTCAGCTTGATGACATTGAAGAGGTACCGAATGTAATTGCGGTAGCTGGAGGCTCTTCAAAAGCAAAGGCAATTAAGGCTTATATGAAACAAGCTTTAGATTCTGTGCTCATTACAGATGAAGGAGCGGCAAATGAGTTAATAAGGGATACTTATTAATCCCTAATTATATATTGTTTTCTACCTTACTTTAGGGAGAAAACGAAATTTAAGCTACATTGTTCTAGGTACATAAGCGTAGAACAAAATTAAAGGAGGAAATTTATCATGGCAGTAAAAATCGGTATTAATGGTTTTGGACGTATTGGACGTAATGTATTCCGTGCAGCTCTAAAAAATCCTAACGTTGACGTAGTTGCAGTTAACGACTTAACAGATGCAAATATGTTAGCTCACCTTTTAAAATATGATTCAGTTCACGGAAAATTAGATGCAGAAGTATCTGTAGACGGTAACAACCTAGTTGTTGACGGAAAAACAATCCAAGTTTCTGCTGAGCGTGACCCAGCGAAATTATCTTGGGGCGAGCAAGGTGTTGAAATCGTTGTTGAATCTACTGGTTTCTTCACAAAACGTGCTGACGCTGCGAAACACTTAGAAGCAGGCGCGAAAAAAGTTATCATCTCAGCACCAGCTAGTGATGAAGATATCACAGTTGTTATGGGTGTTAACGAAGACAAATACGATGCAGCTAGCCACGATGTTATTTCTAACGCATCTTGTACGACTAACTGCTTAGCTCCATTTGCTAAAGTATTAAACGACAAATTCGGTATCAAACGTGGAATGATGACAACTGTTCACTCATACACAAATGACCAACAAATCTTAGACTTACCACACAAAGACTACCGTCGTGCTCGTGCGGCAGCTGAAAACATCATCCCAACAACGACGGGTGCTGCAAAAGCTGTTTCTCTAGTATTACCTGAATTAAAAGGTAAATTAAACGGTGGCGCTATGCGTGTTCCAACTCCAAACGTTTCTTTAGTTGACTTAGTTGCTGAGTTAGATAAAGAAGTAACTGTAGACGAAGTAAATGCAGCATTCAAAGAAGCAGCTGAAGGCGATCTTAAAGGAATCCTTGGTTACAGCGAAGAGCCACTTGTATCTGGTGACTACAACGGTAACGCTAACTCTTCTACAATTGACGCATTATCAACTATGGTAATGGAAGGTCAAATGGTTAAAGTTATCTCTTGGTACGATAACGAGAGCGGATACTCTAACCGTGTAGTAGATCTTGCTGACTACATCGCTTCTAAAGGTCTTTAATTCTTAGAATAGAAGAAAAGAAATCTATATACTATGCACGAAAAATGGGGAAAGGGGATCATCCCCTTTCCCCATTTTCACTTCTAAATGATTAGCATGGTTTTCTGAATCATTTCATACGATCCTGTGGTATGATACACATGATGGTACGCATTTTTAAATTAAAGGAGGGCTTTTCATGAACAAAAAGTCAGTAAAAGACATTGATGTTAAAGGAAAAGTTGTCTTTTGTCGTGTAGACTTCAACGTACCGATGAAGGATGGACAAGTGACGGATGAAACACGTATTCGCGCTGCTTTACCAACAATTCAGTATTTAAGCGAACAAGGTGCTAAAGTTGTTTTAGCAAGTCACTTAGGACGTCCTAAAGGTGAAGTAGTAGAAGAATTACGTTTAAATGCAGTAGCTGAAAAACTTCAAGAGCTTTCAGGTAAAACTGTTGTGAAAACAGATGAAGCATACGGCGAATCTGTAAAAGCTGAAATCGCTAAATTAGAAGAAGGTGGCGTTCTTTTACTAGAAAACGTTCGTTTCTATCCTGGTGAAGAGAAAAATGATCCAGAACTAGCAAAAGCATTTGCTGATTTAGCAGATGTCTACGTAAATGACGCTTTTGGTGCGGCTCACCGTGCTCACGCTTCAACAGAAGGTATTGCACAGCATATTCCAGCTGTAGCAGGATTCTTAATGGAGAAAGAGCTTGACGTATTAGGTAAAGCTTTATCAAATCCTGAACGTCCTTTCACTGCAATTATCGGTGGAGCAAAAGTAAAAGATAAAATTGGTGTTATTGAAAATCTTTTAAACAAAGTAGATAACCTAATTATCGGCGGTGGACTAGCTTATACGTTCATCAAAGCATTAGGACATGACGTAGGTAAATCACTTCTAGAAGAAGATAAAATTGATTTAGCGAAATCTTTCCTTGATCAAGCAAAAGAAAAAGGCGTTAACTTCTATATGCCTGTTGATATCGTTGTGGCAGATGATTTCTCTAACGACGCTAACACAAAGGTAGTTTCTATTGATAGCATTCCTAGCGATTGGGAAGGCCTTGATGCAGGTCCTAAATCACGCGAAATTTATGCAGACGTGATTAAAAACTCTAAGCTAGTAATCTGGAACGGACCAATGGGTGTGTTTGAATTAGACGCATTTGCAAATGGAACAAAAGCAGTAGGTCAAGCACTTGCTGAAGCAACTGATACATATTCAGTCATTGGAGGAGGAGATTCAGCAGCAGCTGTAGAAAAGTTTGGCTTAGCAGATAAAATGAGCCACATTTCTACTGGTGGTGGAGCATCTCTTGAATTCATGGAAGGTAAAGAGCTTCCAGGCGTAGTAGCATTAAACGACAAATAAAAAGCAGAATTCCTCACATTCAATTGAGGATCTGTCGCGACATCTTCAGTTGAATCGTGAACGATCTGCTAAAAAAGGGACGGTGTAAACATGAGAAAACCTATTATCGCTGGTAACTGGAAAATGAACAAAGTAGCTTCAGAAGCGAAAAGCTTTGTTGAAGAAGTAAAAAGTTTAGTACCTACGGCAGAAAGTGTTGACTCAGTAGTTTGTGCTCCGGCACTATTTTTAGAAAGCCTAGTAAATTCAACAAAAGACACAGATCTTAAAATCGGTGCTCAAAACATGCACTTTGAAGAAAGCGGTGCGTTCACTGGTGAGATTAGCCCAGTTGCACTGAACGATCTTGGTGTAAGCTATGTAGTATTAGGACATTCTGAGCGCAGAGAAATGTTTGCCGAAACAGATGAATCTGTTAACCAAAAAACATTAGCTGCATTCAAACACGGTTTAACTCCAATCGTTTGCTGTGGTGAAACGCTTGAAGAGCGTGAAGCTGGAAAAACAAATGAACTTGTTGGAGATCAAGTGAAAAAAGCACTTCAAGGTTTATCAGAAGAGCAAGTAAAAGAAACAGTTATCGCATATGAGCCAATTTGGGCAATCGGAACTGGTAAATCTTCATCTGCAGAGGATGCAAATGAAGTTTGTGCACATATCCGTCAAGTGGTAGCTAGCGAATTTTCACAAGCCGCTGCAGACGCTGTACGTATTCAATACGGCGGAAGTGTAAAGCCTGCTAACATCAAAGAATATATGGCACAACCAGATATCGATGGTGCATTAGTTGGTGGCGCAAGCTTAGAAGCTCAATCGTTCCTTCAACTTTTGGAGGCAAACAAATGAGTAAAGCACCAGTAGCACTCATTATTCTTGATGGTTTTGCATGTCGAGAAGAAACAATGGGTAATGCAGTAGCTCAAGCGAAAAAACCAAACTTTGATCGCTTTTGGAATCAGTACCCACATTCTCAATTGATCGCTTCAGGTGAGGCAGTTGGTCTACCAGAAGGTCAAATGGGAAACTCAGAAGTAGGGCACTTAAACATTGGAGCTGGACGTGTAGTCTATCAAAGCTTAACACGTGTAAATGTTGCAATTCGTGAAGGTGAATTCGAGAAAAATGAAACGTTCAACGAAGCGATTCAACATGTGAAAAAGAATGGTACAGCTCTTCACTTATTTGGTTTATTATCTGACGGCGGTGTACACAGTCACATCCAGCATCTTTTTGCTCTTCTTAACCTTGCTGCTAAAGAAGGTGTAGAAAGAGTCTACATTCATGGCTTCCTAGATGGCCGTGATGTTGGTCCTAAAACGGCAAAAGTTTACTTGGATGAACTTCAAGCAAAAATCAAAGAATACGGTGTCGGGGAAATAGCGACATTATCTGGACGTTACTACTCAATGGATCGTGACAAGCGTTGGGACCGCGTTGAAAAATCATATCGCGCTATGGTTTACGGCGAAGGCCCAACATACAGCACACCGGACGAGTTAGTTACCGATTCATATAACAATGGAATCTTTGATGAATTCGTCATTCCTTCTGTTATGACAAAAGAAGACGGTGCACCAGTTGCAACGATCGAAGATAATGACGCGGTGATTTTCTATAATTTCCGCCCTGACCGTGCCATTCAAATCTCAAACACGTTCACGAATGAAGATTTCCGTTCATTTGATCGTGGGGAGAAGCATCCGAAAGACCTTCACTTTGTGTGCTTAACACATTTCAGTGAAACCGTTGACGGATATGTGGCATTCAAGCCAACAAATCTTGATAATACTCTTGGTGAAGTATTATCACAAAACAACTTAACTCAGCTTCGTATTGCAGAAACGGAAAAGTATCCTCACGTAACCTTCTTTATGAGTGGCGGACGTGAAGAGAAGTTTCCTGGTGAAGAAAGAATCTTAATTGATTCTCCAAAGGTTGCAACCTATGATCTTAAGCCTGAAATGAGTGCCTACGAAGTAACGGACGCGTTACTAGGTGAAATTGCGGCTGACAAATTTGATGCAATTCTTTTGAACTTTGCAAACCCTGATATGGTTGGGCACTCCGGAATGCTTGAACCAACGATCAAGGCGATCGAAACGGTTGATGAATGCTTAGGAAAAATCGTTGATGCTATCATTGCAAAAGGCGGTAAAGCAATTATCACAGCTGACCATGGTAACTCAGACGAAGTGGTGACTATGGAAGGTGAGCCAATGACAGCTCACACAACAAACCCTGTTCCTGTTATCGTAACAGAAGAAGGTGTTACTCTTCGTGAAGATGGAATTTTAGGAGATTTAGCACCAACAATTCTTGATCTTCTAAACGTTGATAAACCAGCTGAAATGACTGGAACAACACTAGTTAAAAAGTAACTTTAAACATAGTAATCGGTATTTCACTGATTGTCTCAAATTCGGCCTCTGACCTCCGCTATCAACCAATGATTTGATGAAAAGGCAGAAACTAAAAACTAAAAATTCTTTATAAAAAAGGAGATTAAACAATATGCCATACATTGTAGACGTATATGCTCGTGAAGTATTAGACTCTCGTGGTAACCCAACAGTAGAAGTAGAAGTACACACAGAATCAGGCGCTATGGGACGCGCGTTAGTACCAAGTGGTGCTTCAACTGGTGAATATGAAGCAGTTGAGCTTCGTGACGGTGACAAAGAACGCTACCTTGGAAAAGGTGTTCTTCAAGCTGTTAAAAACGTAAACGAATTAATCGCTCCAGAATTACTTGGTTTCGACGTAACTGAGCAAATCGCAATCGACCAAGCATTAATCGAGCTTGATGGTACAGAAAACAAAGGAAAATTAGGTGCGAACGCAATCCTAGGTGTATCTATGGCTGCTGCTCGTGCTGCTGCAGATTTCCTACAAGTACCTTTATATCAATACCTTGGCGGATTCAGCGCAAAAACTCTACCAGTACCAATGATGAACATCGTTAACGGTGGAGAGCACGCTGATAACAACGTTGACATTCAAGAATTCATGGTTATGCCAGTAGGTGCAGAAAACTTCCGTGAAGCACTACGTATGGGTGCTGAAATTTTCCACAGCTTAAAATCAGTTCTTTCAGCTAAAGGACTTAACACAGCTGTAGGTGATGAAGGTGGATTCGCTCCTAACTTAGGATCAAACGAAGAAGCTCTTCAAACAATCATCGAAGCAATCGAAAAAGCTGGTTACAAACCAGGTGAGCAAGTTATGCTTGCTATGGATGCTGCTTCTTCTGAGTTCTACAACAAAGAAGACGGTAAATACCATCTTTCAGGAGAAGGTGTTGTGAAAACTTCTGCTGAAATGGTTGACTGGTACGAAGAAATGGCTTCTAAATACCCAATTATCTCAATCGAAGACGGTTTAGATGAAAACGACTGGGAAGGTCACAAACTATTAACTGAGCGCCTTGGCGGTAAAGTTCAACTTGTTGGTGACGATCTATTCGTTACAAACACGAAAAAACTTGCTGAAGGTATTGAAAAAGGAATCGGTAACTCAATCCTTATCAAAGTTAACCAAATCGGTACACTTACTGAAACGTTCGAAGCAATCGAAATGGCGAAACGCGCTGGTTACACAGCTGTTATCTCTCACCGTTCTGGTGAAACTGAAGATACAACAATTGCTGACATCGCAGTTGCAACAAACGCTGGTCAAATCAAAACTGGTGCTCCATCACGTACAGACCGTGTTGCGAAGTACAACCAATTACTACGTATTGAAGATCAATTACAAGATGCTTCAAGATACGATGGAATCAAAACTTTCTATAACTTGAAGAAATAATTTGAGTTAGAATTTGAGGGAACTGCCGCGGGTGCGGCAGTTCTTTTTTGTATGGGGAGATTTGGATGGGAGTGAGTGGGTGGGTTGGTTGAGTAGGCGGGTGAGTGAGTGGGTGAGTGGGTGGGTGGGCGAATTTTGCTGGAAATTGGCGGGATTTGTCTAATCGCGGATAGGAGAGCTAAAATCGCGGATAGAGGGCTGAAAATCGCGGATAGAGGGCTGAAAATCGCGGATAGAGGGCTGAAAATCGCGGATAGAGGGCTGAAAATCGCGGATAGGAGAGCCAAAATCGCAAATAGAAGAGCTAGAATCATAGTTAGGCACTAAAAAACAGATAAGAAGCTATAAAATAAAGGTAGATAACCAAATATCACGATAAAAAGCTTAGAATTTTAGCTAAAATTCTATTTCAAGATTAAAGCAGGATTTTTTCTATTCATATGGAATAATATACATCAAAATAATAAAAGGAGTAAGAAAATGATCATAAAACACCGTTCAAAACCCCGGATAATTCTCCAATTAGAGGCATTACTTCAGCGACTACCGGACTATCATCCCAAACTGCCTATTATAAATGAGGATTACACTAAAAGGATGGCAGGATATAAAGGAGAACAATCAATAGACTACCCACTTAGCTACCTTAATGACCACACCTTCTTTATTTTCCACAATCTACGTTTAAAAACAGAGAAGCATTACTTCCAAATGGATACTCTTCTGCTTACTCATAAAATGGCTATTATTCTTGAAGTAAAAAACTTCTCTGGAACGATTCACTTTGATCCTAAATTTAAACAACTCATCCAAACAAAAGATGGCAAAGAAGTTGCTTACAGCTATCCATTGACACAGGTTGATCGCCAAAAATTAAATTTTCAAGAATGGCTCCGTATCCACAAGATTGAAAACTTAGAGATCCATTCATTAGTTGTTATCAGTAATCCCTACACTATCATAAGTACCTCGCCAGGAAATTATCATACTCATCATAAAGTCATCCATAAAGAAGAGTTACCTACTAAAATCTATGATTTAGAAAAATCCAGTGGATCAACTAAAATGGAAGAGAGAACTCTGAAAAAATTAATGAAATTACTGTTAAAAAATCATACAGAGGGTGATTCCACTATTTTGGACAGGTTTGAGCTCAATGATAACGACATTTTAAAGGGTGTTTTTTGTCCAATATGCCGCGTGCAATTAATGGTACGCCTTAAGGGAAACTGGCTTTGTTCGGAATGTGGTGCCAAGGATAAACTTGCCCATCTTAAGGCTATTGGAGATTACCAGCTATTAATTAAGCCCACCATTACTAATAGTGAGTTAAGGGACTTTTTGAAGATACATTCTTCTGATACGGCTAATAGACTGTTGAAGACGTTGAATTTGAGGAGCACGGGAGAAACTAAACATAGGATGTACTATTTGGATAATCTTAATCACGTAAAACGAAAGCAGCTCTGATGGGTGGGGCGAGAATGTCGAATTAAGTAGAATCGCGGAAAGAGAGGTCAGAATCGCGGAAAGAGAGGTCAGAATCGCGGAAAGAGGGGTCAGAATCGCGGATAGAGAGGTCAGAATCGTGGAAAGAGGGGCCAGAATCGCGAATTGAGAGGTCATAATCACGGATAGAGCCTCAAAAATCACATTTAGGTCACTCAAAAGTATGAATTTCATCTCAAAACAACTGAATAGACTACTTGAACATGAGAAATCCAATCAAGATCGATATAGTCCAAGCCCTCTCCTGAGCATGTCTTATAAAAAGATAAAAGTCCTCCAAATCCCTATTTCATATTGTGATTATAAGCTAGTTATGATACATTAAAGTTATCTTTGTGTGCGCAATTCAGGAGGTGTCTTTTGATGGAAACAGCATTAATTATCCTACTTGTTATAGTATCTATTGCTTTAATTGCCGTTGTATTATTACAATCTGGTAAGAGTTCGGGTTTATCAGGTGCAATCTCTGGTGGCGCTGAGCAGTTATTTGGTAAGCAAAAAGCACGTGGTATGGATCTAGTGTTACACCGTGCGACAATTGTGTTATCCGTATTGTTCTTTGTCTTAACAATCTTAGTATCATATGTATTTTCATAATAAAAGCAAAGGGTCTGTGATGAACAGGCTCTTTTTTATTAGGCTCCGTTTACCATAAGAGGTGAGGGGATAAAACACCTACATAAGCTAGATCGTCTGTCTAGTTACAGGCATCACGGAAAGATAAGGGAGCCTTGTAGTTTCTCAAGCAAACCATTTTGTAAGTAGCTTGTCTGTCTGATTTAATGGTAGAAAGGCATCGTCTTGCAATATTTTTGTAATAGGGCTTGAAGGTGTCGGTTAAACTAAGTAAAAGATGCAGTAGAGGGAGAGTAAAAAATGAAAAGAGTAATGCCGAAGCCATTTACGTTTGAGGGTGGAGATAAAGCGGTTTTATTATTACATGGATTTACTGGAAATACAGCGGATGTGAGAATGCTTGCTCGATTTTTAAGTGAGCGTGGATATACATGTCATGCTCCACAATATAAAGGTCACGGAGTTCCCCCAGAAGAGCTTGTTCATACTGGTCCTGAGGATTGGTGGAAGGATGTTCAGGAGGGATATGAACATCTTAAGAATATGGGATTTGAAGATATTGCTGTTGGTGGTCTTTCGCTTGGTGGAGTGTTTTCGCTTAAATTAGGCTACACTGTACCTGTTAAAGGAATTATTCCGATGTGTGCGCCCATGTATATTAAGAGCGAGGAAGTCATGTATCAGGGAGTTCTCGAGTATGCTAGAAATTATAAGAAGTTTGAAGGGAAGACTCCTGAGGAAATAGAAGAAGAGATGAAGGATTTTGAGAAAACACCAATGAATACGTTAAAAGCACTACAGGATTTGATTGCGGATGTGCGAAATAATGTGGATATGATATACTCACCAACTTTTGTTGCACAAGGTCGTCATGATCATATGATTAATACAGATAGTGCAAATATTATTTATCGTGAAGTGGAAAATGATCATAAAAAGCTCAAATGGTATGAAGAATCAGGTCATGTTATTACGCTAGATAAAGAGCGCGATCAGCTTCATGAAGATGTTTACGAATTTTTAGAAAGTCTTGATTGGTGAGTTCTCTACTAGAGGATAACGGTTGAAGGAGGATGTTTAGTGGGTCAAGAAATTCAAGTACATATTGATAAGTTATTAGCGTTTATGAAAGAAGAGGCGTACAAGCCGTTAACAGTACAGGAGCTTGAAGAAGCATTCGGTATTGAGGATTCAGCGGAATTCAAGGATTTCGTAAAAGCATTAGTGGTGATGGAGGACCAAGGGTTAGTCGTACGAACACGAAGTAATCGCTATGGGCTACCGGAGAAAATGAACCTCCTTAAAGGGAAATTAATTGGACATGCGAAGGGCTTTGCTTTCGTTGATCCTGAAGATCCAGAGTTAGATGATGTGTTTATTCCGCCAACCGAGCTAAAAACAGCGATGCACGGGGATGTTGTTCTTGTTAGGGTTAGCCCTAAAGGTACTGGCTCAAGACAGGAAGGCACAATCATTCGAATTTTAGAGCGAGGCGTAAAAGAAGTCGTTGGAACCTATACAGAAAGTAAAAACTTTGGCTTCGTTATTCCAGATGATAAAAAGATTGCCAACGATATTTTTATTCCGAAAAACGCATCAGGCGGTGCCGTAGAGGGACATAAGGTTGTTGTGAAACTAACCACGTATCCAGAGGGACGCATGAGTGCTGAGGGGGAAGTTGTCGATATTCTTGGTCATAAAAATGATCCAGGGGTTGATATCCTGTCTGTTATCCACAAGCATGGGCTGCCGGGTCCTTTCCCTGTTGAGGCACTTGAACAAGCAAATGATGTTCCAGAAACAATCAATGAGGAAGATTTAAAGGATCGCCGAGATCTTCGCAATGAGACTATTGTGACCATTGATGGAGCAGATGCAAAGGATTTAGATGACGCTGTTACAGTGACGAAGCTTGATAATGGAAATTATAAGCTAGGTGTTCACATTGCTGACGTTAGCCATTATGTAACAGAGAATTCACCAATTGATCGCGAGGCAGTGGATCGTGGAACAAGTGTTTATTTAGTCGATCGCGTGATTCCAATGATCCCACACCGTCTTTCTAATGGAATTTGTTCCTTAAATCCGAAAGTTGATCGTTTAACACTTAGCTGTGAGATGGAAGTGGACTCTGAGGGTCAAGTTGTCAATCATGAAATCTTCCAAAGTGTGATTAAGACAACAGAGCGAATGACGTATACGGATGTAAACAAAATTCTAGAGGAGAAAGATGAAGCTCTTCGTCAAAAATATGAAAAGCTTGTCCCAATGTTTGAAGAAATGGGTGAGCTTGCAAGTGTTTTACGTACAAAACGTATGAACCGTGGAGCCATTGACTTTGATTTTAAAGAAGCGAAGGTACTAGTAGATGCTAAAGGTCAACCGACTGATGTAGTTCTCCGAGAACGTTCAGTAGCTGAGCGATTAATTGAGGAATTTATGCTTCTTGCTAATGAAACAGTAGCTGAGCATTTCCATTGGATGAATGTACCGTTTATTTATCGTATACATGAGGAGCCAAATGCTGAAAAACTACAACGCTTTTTAGAATTTATCACGAACTTCGGCTATACCGTTAAAGGTGCTGCAAATGAGATTCACCCAAGAGCCCTTCAAAATATTATTGAGGAAGTAGCGGGTAAGCCTGAGGAAACTGTCATTTCAACGGTTATGCTTCGCTCAATGAAGCAGGCAAAATATGATCCGGAAAGCTTAGGACACTTTGGATTATCGACGGAATTCTATACACACTTTACATCACCAATTCGTCGTTACCCTGACTTAATTGTTCATCGACTGATTCGTACGTATTTAATTGAAGGAAAAGTTGATGAACAAACCCGTTCAAGCTGGGCAGAAAGCTTACCAGTGATTGCTGAGCACGCATCTAATATGGAAAGACGAGCAGTTGAAGCAGAGCGTGAAACAGATGAACTGAAAAAAGCTGAATATATGCTTGATAAAATTGGAGAAGAATACGATGGAATGATTAGTTCTGTCACAAACTTTGGGATGTTTGTTGAGCTTCCAAACACGATTGAAGGTTTGATTCACGTTAGTTACTTAACAGATGACTATTACCGATATGATGAGCGCCACTATGCGATGATTGGTGAACGTACTGGAAATGTTTATCGTATTGGTGACGAAATTACCGTCCGTGTAGTTAACGTGAATAAGGATGAGCGTGCCATTGATTTTGAAGTAGTCGGTATGAAGGGAACAAGACGCCGATCAGTAAAAGAAACACCAAAAGTCATTGTTGCTGGAAAAGGTCGTAAACCATCAAATCTAAACCGTAACGGCAATAAGAAAAAGTCAGAAGATGACAACACAGGTGAGTGGTCAACACGTCCTCCACGTAAAAAGAAAAAGAAAACGTATGATAATGCACCTAAAGCTAAGCGGAAAAAGAAGAAACGCTAAAAGTATAAAAAGAGACAGTCTGACTATAATCAGTCTGTCTCCTTTAATTTAATGGGAATCCTTATTGTACACACAATGATATCTTTTTAGGTGATGCTAAGAAGTTGGAAAAAGGTCAAACTGATCCATAGCTTGAGAAGATGATTAATCGTGATTCCTAAAGTTGGGAATCCATTTTCTCTATTGTGTGATGTTGAAGTATAGTCGGGGTGAAAAGGCGAGCTCTCACTACTTCGATATCTATAAAGGAGATTCTGTAGAAGATATTTTTTAGGAGATTCAATGGTTTTCATGAGTGTTTCTAGTAGCGGGATTTACTAGGAGGATATCTCTAAATGAGTTATAGAGAAAGTCTATTTTATTTTTAGGATTAAAATAGATATGGTTGTTTGCTATATAAAAGAGCTTCCTTTCTCTTTTATTGTAAACAATCTAAAACATTGAGTATTTGACCAATTTTTGTTAAAATATAAGTTATCGCTAAGTAGCTACACCCGAGAGGAGGGGACACAATGCCAAAAGGTATGGGAAAGGTTGTTGCCCAAAACAAAAAGGCAAATCATGACTTTTCAATTGAAGAAACGTTTGAAGCCGGCATTGTCCTTCAAGGAACTGAAATCAAATCGATTCGGAATGGCCGAGCAAACTTAAAGGATTCCTACGCGCGTATTGATAAGGGAGAGGTGTTCCTTCTAAATATGCATGTGAGTCCGTATGAGCAAGGAAATCGTTATAATCATGATCCACTTCGTACGAGAAAGCTATTGCTTCATAAAAAAGAAATTGTGAAATTAATAGGGGCTACAAAAGAAGAAGGCTACGCCCTTATCCCATTAAAGATGTATATTAAAAACGGATACGCAAAGGTTTTAATCGGACTTGGTAAGGGTAAAAAGAAATACGATAAGCGCGAGGACTTGAAGAAAAAAGAAGCGAAGCGTGATATCGAACGTGCCTTTAGAGAACGTCAAAAAATGTAATTGGTATAACCTTACAATTGCATTATTCGATGAGCATGTTATAATAGGTTTTGTAAGACAGTCACTTACACAACAACTTAATAAGCAACAAGCTTATTTCTATCTTAATATCTCCCGTATTCCCTAGCTGGTCAAATACGGCTTACATGGGGACGTTACGGATTCGACAGGGATAGTTCGAGCTTAGGTTGCGAGCCGAAGGGATCGTCTTCGTTAAAACGTCACGCCAATAATAACTGGCAAAACTAACAATAACTTAGCTTTAGCAGCATAATAACTGCTTAGCTGTTCCTCCCTCCATCGTCCATGTGGTAGGGTAAGGGACTCACTCTTAGTGGACTACGCCTAATTCCTCCGTCTGGGGATGATGGAAGAGAATAATCAGACTAGCTGCTCTGACGCCTGTCGATAGGCATAGGGGTTAGCGAAATTGCAAATATATCGACTACGCTCGTAGACGCTTAAGTGCCGATATGTCTGGACGAGGGTTCGATTCCCTCCGTCTCCACCAAATACATAATTTGGTGGTTTTTTATTTTTGTGACTTAACCATAAACTTGCCGCTTTGGCAATGGTATGCTTTAAACAACTACCGACAATAATGCCTCAATATAGTGCCGTAAAGCATAAGCTTTCCAAATGGAAAACTTATGCTTTATTTTTTTGGAACAATATATGTTTTCATGAGAAATAAGAACTCCTTGGATAAATTTAACAAGAAAAAGGTAGAAAAGTTAATCTTCAACAATCGGGGCGAGATTGTAGATTAACTTTATATTACGTAGTAGACCTTATACTGCGCAAAAACGAATTATAAGTTAAGTCAATTTTATGTCTAGTCCGAACGTATTGATCTCCCAGAAAAAAGAAGATTTGTCCCAAAGGTACCTTGTCTAATAAAATTGGTACCTTTTCGTTTTAGAGGAATAATTTCATATTTATAATTAATTAAAACAATAAATTGTAATTTTCTGTTATTATTTTAGTATGAAGACAAGTAAGTTTGTGAAGGTTTTCACTCAAACTAACGGTGCAGTATAGTTAATTAGCGAGCCATTAATGCAGGGAGATAAAACTAAAAAAGGGGAAGTAAGATGAAGAACGTTGTTAAGGCTGATATTGAAGATTTAAACAAAGTAGTAAACATAGACAGTGAGGTTATTGGAAACACAAGCAGACGAAACTATATTGAGAAATCCATTGAGCTTGGAAACTGTATAATTGCGAAAGAAGATAATGACATTGTAGGATTTTTAATTTACGATACTAACTTCTTTGAATGTACTTTTATATCACTAATTATTGTTTCACCGTCCAACAGACGAAAAGGCTATGCGAGTTTATTGATGGAATATATGATGAGTTCATCTCCTACTACCAAAGTATTTTCTTCTACTAATCGTTCTAACATTAGTATGCAGAGAGTATTTGATATGAATGGATTTTTTCAGAGTGGAATAGTTGAAAACTTAGATGAAGGAGACCCTGAAATCATTTACTTTAAATCAAAATGTTAGTTATTCAACAAACGGCTGCTAATCTACAAGAAGGAGATTGGCTTTTTCTTGTTGAAGTAATGGGCAGGTTAATTTAATTAAAAGTGTAAAATTAGAGATAGAAATACTTTTGTATGGGGTTGTGATGAAATGGCATTTTTGTTTGTTTGGCTATTATTATTAGTTATCGGTGGCATTGGTGGAATAGCTATTTGTAGTTTTTTGTATGGGAATGAAGTATTTACAGGCTACGCAGCAATGTTAGGTATGATAGTTGCCTTATTAAGTGGAATTTTATATCAACTAACTTTAATGCACAGTGATAAGGAATAGTTGTGATGCTAACGGGTAGCGAATATCTAAGAAGAACAGCTACTGATCTAGGCAGAGGATTAGTTGCTGTTCTTGTTGAAGTAAAGAGCAGTTAATACAATAGTAATTAGAAGGTGAGAAGATTAACCAGATAAAGATTAAAATTAATTATAAAAGCTTATATATAAACAATAGCAATAACATAATCGGGGAAATAATTATCGATAAGAACGGTTATATCTTCTTCCCTGAAGAAAACTGGACTGACTTTGTGGTTATAATACTATCTTCGTGGAACGAAAAACTCCGATATTTTAAGTATGCAAAAATAGATGAAAAAATTGAGCTTGATTTTATGAAGGTCCTCTTTTATTGAGAATAGAAAAGATAAATGAGCAGGAAGTCAATTTAAAAGGAATAAAGAGGAATCTTAATAACGAAGAGGTTTTATTTGAAGCCCAAACACTATTTGAAGATTTTAAAAAGAGCCTGGTAACAGTGTCTAATTCAGTTATTGGTTATTCAAAATTAAAGGGTTGGGAACATAATGACTTATTTAATCTTAAAAATCAGGAAAGTCCTTATTGAATTATCGAGTGCGATTGTGGAGAGATACAGGTAGAAAATAATCAAACTTTTCTATAAGTTTCAAACTTAACCCTGCTAAAGAAGAATCCATTTCGATCAATAATTTTTCAAATTCTCATTTATATAGAGCGAATTAGTCACTATTTTTTTTTACTCCTTCGTCCTTTCATAAATATGGTGTAATCGAAGTATAGATTGTGAAGAAGGGAGGGAGCTACATTGAAAAAAATATCTTTAATTATATTAGGAACAATAACATTAATAGTAGGAATTTATTTTTCTATTCCACAAGAACAAAGCAAAAGGAATGAAGACCAGCCATTGTATGTAGATACAGAAGGATTACTTATATACGGAGATTGGTACTTTAATATATCACTCTTAGAAGGTGATGATGTCCGTATTCAAATTTTCGTCTTTGATTTTGGTGAAAGTGAACTGGAGAATGCCAAACTATCCGTTGATGATAAAGGGATATTACATATTAGCAACACAAGATTGTATCCTGATTACGCAACATCCTATTACGGTGTGTATATGGCTGAATTTAACATTTCCTCAGATCAAATAGGTAAACATGAAATAAAGAACGTAGAGTTAATAATATCTACTCCAGATAGGGAATATAACGAAAATTTAGGAGACATGGATATTGAAGTGTTACCACGAACAAATTCTATTCACTTCGAGATTAAAAATGAAAACAACACACGAACCTATACAAACAAATCTACATATGATTTTTCAACCACATTTAAACAAACAAATACTAGTGAAAAAATATTCCCAAAAGAATTGTCATTGGTTCATAACAACAGAATTAATTTCATAAATTCAGAATCACAAATATTAGAGAATAATGATGATAAGTTCACTATAAAAAATAAAATTGATTTGGGAGACAACAGAAATGTCGTAATCGTACCCCAACTACAATACACAGTTGAAGGGGAAAACGGTACTTATAAAAAACAGCTTAGTGTTAAAAGCTTCCATCCATCTTTTACTGAATCTGAATTGGAAAGGATTTTAATAGAAAAAGGTGTAATTTCGGAAAATTAGAAATAACGAACAGAGTGATATGAAATGAAAACAGGTTCAGTTTTAGGAGAGAACAATAATTAACATGAAAAATAGGATTACAGTTCGCATAGTGTTTTGTATTCCTATTTTATTGATATTCATTTAGGTATTACATAATAATACCTAAATGAATATGAGAAATCGGACCTTTTTTAAGAGAAAGATAGATTTATGTACAACGATGATAAAACACTTGTTAAGTACTATGTTTTTTAAAGTTTTTCTGGTATTTTATGTTAAAGTATATGTAAAGAAACGATATAGGCTTATTTAAAGGCCGGGTAAACTATTTTTATTCTCTGTGATGAAGCGCTGATTTTTGCACTTCATGGATAGCTAATGGGGCGGGAGTGTTCAATAAGAACAGTTGCTTTTCTTTATCGGAGCCAGTTTGGTTAGGGGGAATGGATAAAGATAATTGGGATTAGAATTTCCTCCTTAATGAATTACCGCTCCAATGCAAAGGAATAGTTGTGTTATGATATTAGCCCATTTAAGAAAGCTACCTATCTAACACAAAATGCTAATACGGTTTGATAAAAAAATGGACGAATACTAACATGGGGGAGTAAAATGAAATATTTTGTAGTTGATGCTTTTGCTGAAAATGTGTTTGAAGGAAACCCAGCAGGAGTTTGTGTTATGGAAGAGTGGATGTCAGATGAGCTTATGCAGAATATAGCTATCGAAAATAACCTATCGGAAACAGCTTTTGCTGTAAAGGAGGCAAGTCATTATCGATTGAGATGGTTTACACCAGGCGGTGAGATTAATCTATGTGGGCACGCAACGTTAGCAACAGCATTTATTATTCTCAATTTTTACGAACAGCAATTGGAAACCGTCAAGTTTCACACAATGAGTGGGGAACTAACAGTTAATAAACAGGATGATATGTATGAACTGGATTTTCCTTCTGTTCCGTCTGAAGAAATTTCAATTACTGATGAAATGATTAGTGCCTTGGGAATTGTTCCAAAAGAGTCATATATAAATAGAGATCTTATATTTGTACTAGAGTCCGAGGATGATGTGAGAAGCATAAGTCCTGATTTTGCCAGACTTCAAAGGATACAAGAAGGTGTGGGTGTTTGCGTTACAGCTAAAGGCAGTGAGTATGATTTTGTTTCCAGAGCGTTTTTTCCTAAACTAAAAATAAATGAGGATCCAGTAACAGGTTCCTTGCACTGCAGTCTTGTTCCTTTTTGGGCAAAGAGAGTAGGAAAACATGAACTAGTAGCAAGACAGCTGTCTAGTAGAGGTGGTACTCTTTATTGTAAATATGAAGATACACGAGTAAAGATAGCAGGAAAAGCCGTTCTATATTCGGAAGCTGAATTATATGTTGGGAAAGATGACTTTGTTTCGTAAAAAGGATTAAGTAAATGTCATTGGAGATGTGAGTAAATGATCATTCGTGCTGCTACCGCTTCAGATTCAGCGGTAATTCATGATGTTATGATAAAGGCATTTGAAGAATATAAGAATGAAACGCCACCATCGAGTGCTTTAGAAGAAACGATTCAGGCCGTTTCAGACGCATTAGAAAAAGGAGAAAAAGCACTTATTGCTTTTGACGAAGGTGAACCTGTTGGCATGGTGCGATTTCAAGTGAAAAAGGAAGATTTATATTTCTATCGCCTATCAGTTTTACCTAAAAAACAAGGAGACGGTATCGGGAAGAAGATCGTTAGAGCCTTAGAGGAGTATGCAAGTAGGGCTGGTGTATCGACAATACGGTGCAAAGTTCGTCTGACTGTTCCTAAGAACCAAAAACTATATAGTTCCATAGGGTATATCACATATGATGAAGAGGTTGTAATGAAACCAAATGGAGTAGGAATTAAGGTTATCTCAATGAAAAAAGTGTTCTCGGCTTTTAAGGAAGAGTAGTAAGAAAACAACAAAGCGCTTTTCTATAAAAAGGAAAAGGACTTTCACTATAGGCATTTTGGGTTCTTACTATATTTAATCTAGTAAATCAAAATGGAGGAAGGATGAGTAAAATAATTGATGTAATGAAAAATATGTTCTTTGATGTATTGCTATAGGAAAAGGCATTATTTACGTTCGTTTTGGTAGGGGGATGTATTGTAATTTGTGCAGGCCTGATATATGGGGTTTTGTTTCTTCGAGATCTTCTCTTTTCGTTTGCATATGGACAGTTATTTCTATAAGTAAAAGGACTAAACTTGTACTTGTTGCGACTATTCTTGAGGAGCCCAAGCTAAGGTGATAGGGTGGATGACATTTTATATAGTTATTTAATCATCAGTTTAGTAGGAGTAGGAAGACACTCACGTCCCATTTAGAGCGACCATTTTCAATTTCAATTTCAATAACCACAGTAAAAAATAAAAAGAGCTAGAGGTATTTTCCAGCTCAAGTACATGATGTGATGTCCAAATTATCGCGACCATTCACTTTTCAGCGTAATACTCTGAAATGAATTCCCGACAAGAGTCTAGTGTTGGATATCGACTAAAGTTTGATAGCATCCCTTGAATGACGGGCACTCTAGGTTGTTCTTTTAATATTTCCTCTTTTAAAACTTCAAAGGTTACGGTTAATTCATCTGACCCAAGTTTTTCAATTTCTTCTTCTAGATTTTTTAACACAGCTGACATGGAAGGCTGTTCAGAAAATAAAATAGTAGACAGGATGTTCTCTGCTTTTTCTTTCGTAAAAAAAGGCGTATCCTTATGGATGTCTTTGACGATGCTATCCAATCTATTTAGTATGAACTCTGTTAAGCTTCTTATATCAAATTGATGTGTTGAAAACAATAAAACCCCCAGATATGATTTGATCATTCCTTCAAGAATAATCGTGATATCCCAAGAGAATGGCTCAATATTGGGCCCATAAATATCCATTATACTTGTTAAATAATAGTGGTGTGATTCCATCTGTTTTTCAAACAGCAGCTTCTTAATTGTTTCATTTCGTGGAATTGCTTGTTCTTTTGCTAGCATTACGAGTAGATCTCTATGAGTAATAAAATGTGTATATAGTGCCATTTGTTCTTTTATTAACTTTTCACGAGGGTCTTGAATATGCTGCGTTTCTTCTCTAAATGTATTGTTAATTGAATCAAAATGATGCTGTAAGATTGCTAATAGTAAATCATCTTTTGATTTGAAGTGTAAGTAAAAAGCCCCTTTTGAAATGCCGCTTTCAGTTGCGATTTCTTGAACGGAGGTTGCGGAAAATCCTTTACTTGCAAAAAGCCTCATCCCTACCTCAATAATTTTTCTATCCTTTTCTTTCATCATTTACAAACCCCCAAAGTCCAAGTCCAAGAAAAAATGTGAATCTTTTGTTAACCTTATCCGTACTATCTTAATGTCTATCTCACAAACATATTGACGCGTGACTGGACGGTCAGTTATATTTAGGGTATTGTTTTGACTATCCGGTCAATGATAGTTTTTATTATACCAAAGCTGTCAACCTTAATCAAAAAGGAAGAGGAAGGTGTCATTAATTGAAAAGCTTAGTGAATTTTGTCCTGAAAAATAAGCTTGCTGTATGGTTATTAACAATTATCATTACAGTGGCTGGGTTATATTCTGGGACTAAGATGAAAATGGAAAGCATTCCAGATGTATCGATCCCATATTTAATCGTGATGGGTGTTTATCCGGGTGCAACTGCTGAACAGGTCATGGATGAAATATCGATGCCAATGGAGCAGAATGTTGAAGGACTTGAAGATGTAGTAGCTGTCTATTCAAACTCGTCAGCAAATGTTTCGCAAATTCAAATTGAATATGAATATGGCGTTGACATGGATGAGAAGAAACGAGAATTGGAATCTGCATTAGATACCATTTCTTTACCAGAAGATGCTGAAGAACCAACGATTATGGCTCTTAGTATGAATATGTTTCCGGTTGTAGCGTTATCAATAAGTAGTACAGAGGATGACATTGTCGATTTATCTACAACAGTAGAAGAGAAAATCTTACCAGAAATCGAAAAAATCGATGGTGTAGGCTCTACAACAATTACGGGTCAACATTTAGAAGAGGTAGAGTTCACATATAACCAAGAGAAACTGGAAGCGTTCGGTTTAACAGAAGATACTGTTAAGCAAATGGTGCAAGCAAGTGATATGGCTCTATCTCTTGGATTACAAGAATATAAAGAAGGAGAACAAGCCCTTGCTGTTGATGGTGATATTAAAACAGTTGATGAATTAAAAGAATTACTTATTCCTGTTACACCAACAGAGCAAAACCCAACTCCTTTTGTAAAATTGGGTGATCTTGCAGAAATAGAGACTGTAGGACACGTACAATCGATTTCTCGTACTAATGGAGAAGAAGCGATTGCTGTTCAAATCACGAAAGGGCAACAAGCAAATACAGTTGACGTCGTGAATGAGGTGAAAGATTTAATCGCGGAGCAAGAAGAAGACATCAATGGGTTAGTGATTGATGTGACGTTAGACCAAGCGGAACCAATCGAAGCTTCTGTTTTCACGATGATCGAAAAAGCGTTATTCGGTGGTTTGTTCGCAGTAATCATTATTTTACTATTCCTTCGTGATATTAAATCAACGATTATTTCCATTATTTCTATCCCGGTTTCAATCTTTATGTCATTTTTACTATTAAATTGGCTTGAAATCACGTTGAATATAATGACGTTGGGCGCGATGACGGTAGCAATCGGTCGTGTTATTGATGATTCCATTGTCGTCGTGGAGAACATCTATAGAAGAATGCATCTTGAAAGTGAAAAGCTTAGAGGGCGTGCATTAATTCGTGAAGCAACAATTGAAATGTTCAAACCAATTCTTTCTTCAACACTCGTAACTGTTGCGGTGTTCGCGCCACTTATGTTGGTTGGTGGAATGGTTGGAGAGTTATTTAGACCATTTGCTTTAACCATGACATTTGCTCTTGGTGCATCATTACTAGTTGCCATTACAATCGTACCAGCACTCTCTCACTTCTTATTCCGTAAGTCATTGTACGGTGAGAAAAAAGCATCAAAGCATGAAGAGATTGGTAGAATAGCAAGATGGTATAAAGGTGTTTTAGAAAAGGTATTAAATCACAAAATCATTACATCCTTACTTTCGATTATTTTACTAGTTGGGTCACTAGCGTTAACTCCATTAATCGGATTTAGCTTTATGGGATCTGAAGAAGAAAAAACGATCTACTTAACATATACACCGGCTACTGGAGAGCTTGAGGATGAAACGTTAGAAAATCTTGAAGAAGTTGAACAAGAATTAATGAAACGAGAAGATTTAGATATTGTTCAATTATCATTCAATACTAGCGATCGTGTAGACGCATCATCTATGATGATGGGTGGCGGAAATGGTGCATTAATGTACCTAATCTTTGATGAAGACACAGAAAATTTCTCAGATGTGAAAGAAGAAGTTGAGGAGTATGTGTTCAATATTAGCCAGTCTGGTGAGTGGAAATCCCAAGATATGATGGGCGGCGGAATGGCAACAAATGAAGTGAGCTATACATTATATAGTGAAGATTTAGAGGATTTAAATAAGGCAGTTAACCTGGTAGAAGATGAATTAAAAGAGGTTAAAAACCTTGAAGATGTTAAGTCTGACATGGAAAATCCATATGTTGAGCATGTTCTTAAAGTGGATCATAAGAATGTCTTACAATACGGTCTAACAACAGGACAGATAGTTGGAGCGTTAGCAACGACTGGATCAGAAGAAGTTCTAACAACTGTGGAAAACGATGGAGAAGAAATTGATGTTATCGTTCAACGAGAGGAAAAAACAGACGCAACATCAATCGACGAGCTACTAGAAACAGAGATTCCTACTGCTACTGGTGTGACGATGCCATTATCAGAGCTAGTAACGACAGAAGAGGGGACAACGTATAATACACTTTCTCGAAGTGAAGGGGAGTACTATGCGACTGTTTCAGGAACTGTAACAACTGATGATGTTTCTGCAGCAACTTCTCAGGCTGATGAGAAAATTGATGAGCTTGAGTTACCTGATAGTGTAGAGGTTGGCGTAGCTGGAGTTGCTGCTGATATGCAGGAAACATTTACACAATTAGGAGTTGCCATGCTTGCTGCGATTCTTATCGTTTACTTTATTTTAGTTGTAACATTTGGTGAAGGCTTAGCACCATTTGCGATATTATTCTCATTACCATTTGCCGTAATCGGTTCATTTGTTGGACTATGGATTGCAGGTGAAACCATTTCTGTTTCGGTTATGATGGGTCTCTTAATGTTAATTGGTATTGTTGTGACAAATGCCATTGTCCTTGTTGACCGCATTATTCATATGGAACGTGAGGGAATGTCCTTACGTGAGGCAATTGTTGAAGCGGGGGCGACAAGATTACGTCCAATCCTGATGACAGCTATTGCAACAATTGGTGCTATGTCTCCAATGTTACTTGAAGGTGCTGGATCTGGCCTTATTTCAAAAGGATTAGCCATCACAGTAATTGGTGGTCTAACATCCTCTACAATATTAACATTAGTTATTGTACCGATTGTGTATGAGGTTCTTTCAAAAATGTTAAAGAAAAACCGTAAAGTAATAGAAGAAAATTAAGAAAAACCTTTCTTTCCCTCTAATGTGAGGGCCATCTAAAGAGAGGTATAACTTCCCCTTTCAGGCGTGAACATATCGTTCACGCCTGTTTTATGTTTTGCTCCATAAATTTTTCCCTCAAGTAAAATGTTATCTCTAATTTAAATATTCTGTAATAAAATAATTTACTAGGTGAATAAAATAGTTGACGAAGTAAAGATTTTTAGATTAAACTATCAAAGTATTTTAATTAAAGTACTCTGATTAAAGTACTTTATGTAAAGTGTATTCTAACTTCAGGAAAGAAGGAATGATAAATGAAATTTACTCAATTTTTAAAAACAAGAGGAGCAATTGCCTCAATTTTTATGGGAATATTTTATGCAGTTTCCATGTTAGGGATTTACTTGCCTGGTTATTCTGCAATACCGGGGAATGTAGATCAATTGCCAATCGCGATTGTTAATGACGATACAGGTGAGTTAGGGGATACGATTGTTACGCAGCTACTAAATAATATTCCGTTTGAAGAGGTTGAAACAGATATATCTAATAAACAAGCTCTCGAGCAGTTAGAGAAGAATGAAGTTACATTAGTTGTTCACATCCCAGAAACCTTTTCTCTGGATATACAAAATGGTGAAGCTTCGTCTAGTATTGATTTCACAATAAATGAAGCAGGATCAACAATTGTGTCATCTACAATGAATTCTGTTGTTACCGAAATAAATAATCAATTACGCTCACAATTTTCCCAACAAACTGCTCAAGGTGTGTTAATGAACTTTAATATTCCAGAAGAGCAAGCCGCAAGCATAGCTGAACAGATTGAAACAGCATATGTAGGAAATGTTGTTTCCATTAACGAAATCCCTGATGGTATGAATCAGAGTATGGGACCTATGATGATTACGCTAGCTGCGTATGTTGGTGCAATGATTGGGGCTTTGCAATTAGTTGAAGCATTTAAAGAAAACCTTGGTAAGGCAAGTAAATTTCGTTTGTTCGGCTATGTTCAATTAACGGCTGTCATCATTGCAATCGGAGCGGCTTTTGTTTCAATGGGAATAACTTATTTAGTTAATGAGCCAAGTGGTGATCTATTCTTCCGTTTATTTGGTCATCAAGTACTAACCTATTTAGTTTGTTTCAACTTTACTGCTATGTTTACTTTCTTACTTGGTCAAGGAGGTATGGTCTTAAACATACCAGTTCTATTAATTCAAACTATAGCAAATGGTGCAACAATCCCACGTGATATGATGTACCTACCGTATGAGTGGGTTAGTCGTATTTCCCCAATGTACTATTCAGTTCAGGCGTATTTTGCAGAAATGTATGGAAGTATTAGTTCAAGTCCATTTATTTGGTCTATGGTTGCGATTCTTGGTGTCACCCTACTCATTAATGTACTTACTGTTACCTTTTTACACAAAGAACAAGGTTCAAATGTGAAAATGGAAGAAATGAAAAAAGCTACTAAAGTTACTGCCTAATGTTTGCTAAAATAAAGGTAGTGTTCCACTTGTTTGATCAAAAAGGCTTTAATGAATGATTGGATAAGGAAAACTACTGATATCGTTAGTAGGGTAATTTTACGTAAGCAACCCTTTAATGATTAAACACGTTTTTTTCAAAGGGGTATAGAGAGAATGGATATTCAAATATTTATACTGAGTAAATTGATGGAGGATAATACGTATCCTTATAAATTAAAAAAACAGCTTTCTGAGCCAATTCCGTTAGATGAGCTTAGTGGATTAACAGAGAGTAAGCTATATTACCACTTTGATTCTCTAGAAAAAAAGAACTTTATTGAAGCAGTAGAGGTTATAAAAGAGGAAAATCGACCTGATAAAAAGGTGTTTAAAATTACAGATAAAGGTCGAGAGGAATTACCAAAATTAATTTACAAGATGTTTGAAAATGGTGTTGAAATAAAGGGTATGATGGTTGGCATAGTGAACCTCAAATATGTTGATCGTGAGAAAGTCATAAAGATATTAGAAAAAAAGTTAGCAGATTCTAAAGAACGTTGGAATTATATTAAAAATATGCAAGAAAATCTCTCCATAGAAAAAGAGAGGGAGGAGCTAGTGAAATTTCTTGTTCGATATGTGGAAGATAAAGCAGAAAATAAATTACAATGGCTTGAAGAACTAGTTGAACAGATTCGTCAAGGGAAGTTTTAGTAGTTTCTAAACACTTCTTGTAAGAGGGAAACCATGAGGGTGGTTTCCCTTTTTCGATTTATTTAACGTGATAATGTATGGTGGATAATCGTAATTGACAGTCCGTCGCGATTTTTAAAAAGACTGTTTTTGCATAGTATGTTATAGCTTAGTAGTAATTAGTCTGTTAATAGTAAAAACACCCGATTAACTGAATCGAGTGTCGCTTTGAGTTTTATGATATTTTGGGACCGAAAAGACGGAGGACCTTTAACGGTTCATCACCATTTTGAGTAAGTTTGTATGTGCCTATATTCGCCGGGATAAAAAATTGATCAGCTTTTTCTAGGGACTCTTTGCCTTGATCCGTATCGATCGTTGCTTTTCCAGATAATACATACAATCCTGTGAAAATACCCTCGGTTTTTAGTTCGACTTCCGTCCTCACTTCAACCATTGTCATTCGGAAATAAGGTGTTGTGTTATAACCAATTACCTCTGTTTCTGAATGGAATGGATCCTTCTCGATTAGCTCGGGTTTAACCTTCCATTTTTCCAACGTTTCTTCCCTTGTATAGCCTTCATAACGGAAACACTCAAACATCTTATCAAAGCCAATACCTTGATGACACATATTATCCGCGATTTGAAATCCTGAAGGAGATGTTCTTTCAGTGCGAATGGTTAAATCGGTTGGTTCCTGAATTTCAACTAAAAAACAACCGGAGCCTATTGCGTGTGGGATACCACCTTCTAACAGATACGTTTCACCAGGTTTCACATAGATTTTGTGCATACACGCAAGCATTTCATCAATATTTTGTTCCTCAAAAATTTTTCTCCATTTTTCTTTCGTAATACCTGGTTTAAAACCTAAATAGACATATGGGGGTTCTCCATCAATTTCTCTTCCCCCTAGTATATGCCAGCACTCAGTTTTTCCGTAATCTGACTGGAAAAGCTCTTTAGCCATTTTCCTATCTGGATGCACTTGAACGGCTAATCGCTCAGAGGAATCGATGATTTTTACTAAAACACCTGTGTGTGGACCCACTTTTTCCACATGTTTTTTACCTAACATATCCTGTGGCGAGGAAGTGATTAGCTCCTTAAGAGATAGGCCTGATTCATTTGATACCATACCAAGTCCTTCATTAACAAGATGTTCACGACCTGTGTTTCGAGCCGAGGTAATAGACATGATCCATTCTTCTGGAAAGTGCTGATCACTCGCTTGATCTAGTCCTTGCCATTCGTCTAATAGCTTCCCACCTAAATACGTACGCCACACTCGATTTGATGAAAGCTTTATTGGTTTTACTTTGTGTTTTTCCTTTATGTTCTTATCCATTATTATCTAACTCCTTCTTTACCTTGTTTTGTTATCTACTAGTTAAAGATTAAATTTGGAATAAATAGAATTAAATCCGGGAAGAGAATCATGACTAGCAATACGGCTACAACTGCTAGATAAAATGGAACTGCTTCTTTCACCGTTTGCTGAGGAGACGTCCCCATTACTTGTGAAACTGTATACATGGAAACACCCATTGGAGGTGTCATAATACCGAATGTAGTAGCTGTCATCATAATTAAACCGAAATGAACAGGGTCAATGCCGATATTTGTAATAATCGGAACTAATATCGGAGTTAGTACTAACACAAGTACCGTTGTTTCAACTAACATACCTGTTACAATTAAAACGATGATAATAATAAATAATAGGAAATTAGGATCTGCTGTTAATCCTAATAAGAAGGAAGATAATGACTGTGTCACTTGGTCAAATACGATTCCATAAGCAAAAATTCCAGATAACGAAACAATTAACATAATGGATCCGATATCTTTAACACTTTCAAAAACTGTTGTCCAAAATTTCTCCCATGTAAGTTCCTTAAATACAATTGCGCCAATAAAGATTGCATACATAACGGCAAATGCACCGGATTCTGATGGGGTGAAAATACCAAATCGAATTCCAACAATGAGGATTATTGGGAATATTAGTGCCCAGATTCCATCTTTAAAAGCACTTAATACTTCCTTGCCATTTGGATAAGTGTTTCTTTCTGGCAAATATCCTTTTTTTCTACTTGTATAGGAAACTGTAATCATAAACGCTATTAACATTAAGACACCTGGCAGAATCCCTCCGGCAAATAATCGACCTATGGATACTTGCCCAACCGAACCGTATATAATTAGTCCCATACTAGGTGGAATAGTAGCAGTAATTAACGAAGTAATACCATTAACAGCTGCTCCATATGCTGGTGAATATCCTTTTGCAATCATTTTTGGACCAAGAACCCTCGATTGCATAGCAGCATCTGCTACAGCTGATCCAGAAACACCACCCATAAGTGTACTTAAAACTGCACTTACTTGTGCTAAGTTTCCATACATATGTCCTGTTAACGTATCTGCCAATCGAATTAATCGAGCAGTAATTCCTGTACTATTCATTAAATGACCGGCAAATATGAAAAGAGGGATAGCTAGCATTGTAAACGATTGTGAAGTAGATAATGTCTTCTGTACTGCAATAGACATCGGAACTTCCGGTGTAGTTAGAAAAAAGAAGAGACCGGAGATTCCGATTGAAAAAGCTACTGGCATTCCTAGTAGTAGGAGAAAAATGAAAATCCCAAAAACTAATAACATTTTAAGAGCCTCCTGACATTTTCTCTGGTCGTAATAGATTGTAAGTTTTAATACAAATTGTAATAAGCATTAAGAGAGACCCGGTAGGTACACTTATCGTTGCCCAAGAATAGCTAATACCTAATGTATTAAAGATACGATCCACGCTTTCAATAGCAAGTGGTATGCCAAAACGAATCATAATGATTAGCAACCCAATAATTAGTACATTCCAGAGGAGGAGGATTGATTTCTTAACGATAGGTGTGAATTTATTAATAATAATATCTACATTTACTAATTCACCATGTCTCAATGCTACATCGGCACCTAAGAAAATAATCCATGCAAACAAGATAAGAGAAACATCTGTTGCCCAATTTAGCGGTTCTCTAATACTTCTTGCAATGGCAGAAACAAAGATAAGCACTGCTACAGTAACTAATGCATATTTAACAAAAAACTCTTCTATTTTACAAACAATTCCGTAAATTTTCCTCATTTTTAACGCACCTCTTCACTGTGTAGCACTTTCGATTGGAATAGACTATAAAGTATTACTAAATCGATTTATTACATATGAATCATTTTAAAGATGAGGATTGAAGTTTCCCGTTATCTATTCTAGGAAACTCCATCCTTACTTTATTCTGTGTTATTCTCTACATTTACTATAGAAAGATTTTATTGTATTCTTATAGTTGCACTACTTGACCTTTACTGTTGGATTTGGACTAGGCATCCTTAAAATAACCAAGAGTAAAGGGTTTTTTTATGAGATTCTCTGTTTATCATGACTTCTAGTTTATTCTTTACCAATTGCTTCATATACTTCGTCCCTTAAATCAGTTAAGTCTAGCTCTTCATAAGCTTGCATTGCTGCCTCTTTAAATGCATCAACATCTGATTCTACAACTTTCATACCCTCTTCAATCATTTTCTCTTCAAACTCTTGTTGCATATTTTCAATTTCGCGGGCATTTTCTTCAGCTACTGCTTTTGATTCTTCAAGTAATAATGTTTGTAAATCTTCTGGAAGTGTATTAAACCATTGCTCTCCAACGACAATGCCATTAATTAATTGAAAATGACCTGTTTTATTTACATAATCAATGACTTCATAGATTCTTGAAGGGTAACTAGATGTATGTTGTGCTTCTGCACCGTCAATTGCACCTTGCTGTATAGAGGTATAAACTTCGTTCCATGGCATTGCAATTGGAGTTGCTCCCATTGCTTTAATCGATTCCTGCCAAACTGGAGATCCTGGTGTACGAACTCGCAATCCATCCAAGTCTTCTGGTTTTTCAATAGGTTCATTTGTCAAGAAATGTCTCGGACCGTCATACCAGTTAAAGGAAAGAACACGAACGCCATGCTCAGATGCTAGTTTATCTGTCCAGGACTGGAAAAGATCCGTTTGTGTAATTTTTAATGCCTCATCATAATTATCAATTAAGTAGGGAGCACCAAGAATACCCATTTCTTCTACATAAACTCCCATTCGACTGCCATCAGTTAACAAGGCAACATTTACTCCTTGTTCTGCTTGCTCAATAACATCATCGTCAGATCCTAATTGTGCACTTGGATAAACCTCCATAACTAACCGACCATCTGACTTTTCTTTTAATCGTTCAGCTAATGTATTGAAGCCTTTTACAATTGGAGCTGTATCGGCTTGTTGTGTAGACATTTTTAATGTATATACTTTCTCATTACTTTCACCGGATACTTCTGTATCATTTGATCCGCAACCGACTAATAACATACTCCATAAAGTTAGTAAAGAAATGAACCCAATTATCTTTTTCATTACATACTCCTCCTCTTCCATTATGTTAGAAATGATCCCGCCTTCATAGATTCATATGATGAATAGTATCTTTCTAAACATTTATCACCTCCTTTAAATTTACGGGAATCCTAGGATTTTCTATTTTTCGCACTAGATTCTCGAATAATCAAACGAGGACTAAAGCGGAATGTTTGTGATTCTATATGTTTCTCTTTATTCATGATTCTGTGATAAAGAAGCTCTGCGGCTTTCTCGCCCATTTCATAGACAGGCTGAGAGACAGTTGTGATAGATGGAGTGAAGATATCGGCATTGGCAATATCATCAATTGAAATTAATGATAGATCGTTTGGGACATCAAGCTTAACTACTTTTATATAATGTAAGACTTCTAAAAACGATAATTCGTTAATAGCTAATAATGCGGTCGGAGGAGATTGTAGTGTAAAAAGCTTTCCAACTTTTTTACTTAAAAGACCTAATTCAGCTTCTACAATTAACTCTTTATCAAATGGTAGGTTAAATTGTTTGATTGCATTTTGATAACTTTGAAGTCTTTCTTGTCTGGTCGTAATATTTAGAGAAGGAGCATTTCCGACAATAGCAATTCGTTTATGATTATTCTCTACAAAATGTTTCATCGCAGCGAAAACAGCCTTCTCATTATCTAATAAAATAGCATCAGCATGAATATCACTAACGGTACGGTCAATGAAAATCACTGGGAATGCTTCATTAAGCATGAATTGATACAAATCTTTATTATGACCAGTGGGAAAAACGATTAAGCCATCTACTTGCTTGGCTCTTAACATGACAATGTAATTTCTTTCCTTTTCAGGATCATCGTCACTATTACATAGAATGATATGAAATCCGCGTTCTTGAAAATAGTCCTCAATCGAACGAATGACCTTAGTTGAAAACGTATGTAATATACTTGATAATACGACTCCAATGGTGGAGCTCTTTTTCTGCTTTAACGAACGGGCGACAATATTGGGTTGATAGTTCAACTCTTTAATCGCATGTTCAATTCTCTGTTTTGTTTCGTCACTCATATAGTTAAAACGATTATTCAAATATTGAGAAACTGTACTTTTCGATACTTTGGCTAAGTTTGCTACATCGGCAATAGAAGATTTTTTCATCATAAACCCCTTTAGTAAACCGGTTTAGTTAATGTAAATGGTAACGCTTACTACCCTATAGTGTCAATAGAAATTTCCCTTTTTTTCATCAGAGGATAATCCGTGTATCTACTTTCGTTCCAAAAAAAGGGGGGGAAATGGGAAGAAAAATTGAATTAGCCATATTCGGAATAAAAAATACACATGTATTTTTCTGTTGAATTATTAATAATTAGAATGAAACCGCTTTGATGATATATGTACGTAATGACTTGAGTACACCTCCCATTCATATCATAAAAAAACAAGAATAATATCTTAGGGAGGAATATTTTTTACAATCTATTAAAAACGAGACGAGATAGAAATTCAAATTCACTTAAGCTATGAAACACAAGGAATACCAAATTAGACTGTAGGTGAGGGGATCTTATGGATGTTGTAACAATTGGAGAATCAATGGTTGTCTTTACTCCAACTAGCGATGGATTTATGAGGAATGCATCGCAATTCACAAAAAAAATAGGTGGAGCAGAATCCAATGTTGCAGTTGGTCTGGCTAGGCTAGGGCATCAATCAGGATGGATGAGTAAATTAGGAGCTGACGAGTTTGGAAAGGCTATTTTAGCTTTTTTAAAGGGTGAAAATGTAGATGTTAGCCAAGTAACCTTTGATGATAAAGCACCAACAGGAATCTATTTCAAAGAACCAAGAAGACAAAATAGTACAAGAGTTTACTATTATCGAAAAGGGTCTGCTGCTAGTAAGCTAGCACCAAGTGATTTAAATGGTGACTATCTTATGAATACGAAATACCTTCATATCACAGGAATTACTCCAGCTTTAAGTGAGAGCTGTAGGGAGACCATTTTTGAAGCAATACGAATAGCAAAACAAAATGGGACGACCATTGTTTTTGATCCTAACTTAAGAACGAAGCTTTGGGATGAAGAGACTGCTAGAGAAACACTATTGAAGTTGGCTAAGGAAGCTGACATCGTCTTGCCAGGTGTTGCAGAAGGTGAATTTTTGTTTGGAGAAAGTGACCCTCAGAAACTAGGACAATTATTTTTAGACCATGGTGCATCAGTTGTTGTCATGAAGGTGGGAGCTGAAGGTGCTTATTATTTTACCAAAAAAGAGAGCGCTTTAATTCCTGGATTTCCAGTAAAGAATGTTGTAGATCCAGTAGGTGCAGGAGATGGCTTTGCGGCGGGCTTTTTATCGGGCTTACTAGACGAGCTTGAATTGGGCGAAGCAGTTGAGCGAGCGAATGCTGTAGGAGCACTTGTCACAATGGTTAATGGGGATGTCGATGGATTACCAGAAAGGGAAGAAGTAGAGCAATTACTATCTAAACATGGAGAAGATGTTGTTCGTTAAGGGGAGGATAAAATGAATCATATTGACATTATTAAAGAAACGGGTGTAGCTGCTGTTATTCGAGGCGCAACGACTGACAATATTATCGCCATTGCGGAAGCGCTAAAAGCAGGAGGAGTAAAGGTACTTGAAATCACAGTTGAAACGCCAGGTGCTTGTGCCGCCATTGAAAAAGCATCATCGGAGCTGAATGATGTATTAGTTGGAGCAGGAACAGTACTTGACCCTGAAACAGCACGAACGGCGATTATGGCCGGAGCTAAATTCATTTTCTCACCTACTACAAATCCGAAAACTATCGAAATGGCAAAAAGATATGGGGTAGCTAGTATACCTGGTGCGTTAACACCAACTGAAATTCTTACTGCTTTTGAAAACGGAGCGGATCTCATAAAAGTATTTCCAGCGAATGTATTCGGTCCAAGCTATATAAAAGACATTCATGGTCCACTTCCGCAGATTCCATTAATTACAACTGGTGGAATCTCAGTTGATAATGTTGGTGAATATATTAAAGCTGGGGCAGCAGGTGTTGGAGTGGGCAGTTCACTAGTAAATACGAAAAAAGAGTTAACACCTGAGTACTTGAATGAAATAACAGCAACAGCATCGACATTTATTGCTGCTGTTAAAGAAGCAAGAGGAAAATAAGAGATGTCAAAAGCAACCTATTCAACAAGGGTTGCTTTTTTTGAACTCATTACTTTTTTAAAGTGCATGGAAGAAAGTGTGTCTTGATAGGTAGGCTGGTGGTATTAATACATGAATTTTTCATTGTAAAAAACTAAATAGATACTAAACTAGAAAAAGTAAAAAGGGAATTTACGCACTTTATACACAGCTTTTAACATATATTCGGATAAAATGAGTACGTCTAAATTTCATAGTTGAAATGATTCGAGAAGTTAAGTAGTATCACTATTATATATTATAAAAAATGACCGAGGAGATCTAACATGTTCTTTATCATTATCATCCTCTTAGTGTTTTTGTTTGACTTTACTAAGATTAGAAATCAAAATAAGACGTTAATTGAGCAAAATAACAAAATAATTTCTTTATTGGAAGAGATAAAAAACAAATAAAGTCTCCTTGATGATCAATAATGTCGTGCAAATTGGCACCGAGGTTAGTGTAGATAATCTTACCACTACAGAGGAATATTCCCTAAAAGTAGGAGACAAAATGAAAATCAAAAAAGAGAAAAAGCGTTCTCTACGTAACGTTTTAAAAAATATGTTTACTGAATTACGGGATTCTATTTTTTTTGAAATAGCTTGGAATATGTTACTTTATATCCCAAGGGTACTCATAAGAGGATTTAAGGATTTATTTTAGTCTTTCACGTGCGGAGGATTTGTGATATGAGCGTAGCTAACCTCTTCTGAATAATAAAATACCCCAAAAGTTAGGTTTCTTTTACCTTTTGGGGCATAGTATTTCTCCGATTAGCTATAGGCACCCTCACATGTATTAGCAATTGGTTCATAATAGCAATGCTGTTTATATTGTCCTGTGAATGGCTGATTGTACCAAGTAGGTGGACACTCAGCATAAGGATTGAAGTACCAAAGTGCAAATTTAGATGGGTGTTCTCTCCAGAAATCTAAGTTTTGTTTGGCTAATTTTTTTTCAACGCCTCTTGCTCGTTGGTAGAAAACATTTCCTTTTTGGACGGCTTCAAATGAGTAGTTTCCTCCCTGGACCTGGTAAATGACCTGCGATACAGTTCTTAAATCTTTAAAGTCTAGACAATTTGCCTTAAGGCGATTCACGATAACATTTCCAACCATCAGCATTCCAAGCTTTCCTTCACCCTCGGCTTCTGCTCTCATCATTCTGGCCATCAACGAAACGTCACTATCCGTATATTTCACTCTTGGCATCTTTTTATCACCTCTTAAAAAATGTATGAAAAAAACCTACAAACATGTAGGCTTTCTGTAAATTTATCTTTTCATCTGACGGTTTTCTTTCTTGAATACCTTGGTTTGAAAAAGAAAATCGAAGATCTTCACACTGAGACTCCTGGAACATCCCGAGTGGAAAGAGTAAACGCTTATCTCAAGGACTATTTTTTAGCTTAACAATGTACGTTATCAAACCGGAAAGTGTCTTTGGTGAAAGTCCCTAAGGCTCTAAGTATTCAATTTATGAAATTCATTCATGTGGTAGCAAGGGTAAATTGTCCACATTAATTGGGATCCTCTCGAATGGGTAAGACAGTAGAATATTTAATTTCTCTTAAAGCTAAGCTTGTTTGAATTCGCGTGATTCCTAGTTTATTGAGTTTGCGAATAAATGCTTCTAATTCTCGCCGATCCTTGTTGATGACTTTAAGAAGATAATCATACTCGCCGGTAATGCATTGACATTCCAAGACTTCTGGTAAAGCCGATAGTTCTTTTTCTAATACCTGGAGCTTTTCTGTTTGGTGTATAGTTGTGCTAATAAAAATGAAGGACATTAAGTCAAAACCAAGAAGGTCTTGATTTAGAATAGCGACATGCTTATGAACATATCCCTCCTGTTCAAGGCGTTTGATGCGTGCATGTGTAGCAGGTGGAGACAAATTCACCCTTTTTGCTATGTCAGAGTTACTAATTTGATTGCCTTTTTGTAAAATATCCAAAATTTGAAGATCTACCTCATCGAGTATTTTGCTGCTTTGAGCGTTCACATACTCACTCCCTTACAATTCTTCTGTCCGTTCTCTTTAATCTATAGTTTAACGAAATTTTTAAAACTAAAATAGAGATTTTATTTATTTTATTTTGAATTTTTCCAAGAATGCGAAAGTTTATATTGTTAATTATGTGAAAGTGTTAAAATTATTTTTATCGACGATGATAGTTCGGATATCGTATTTAACAAAGGGGAGAGAAAGTTGACCTACAAATATTATGGTTTATTACTGTTAACCTGCTTATGCTGGGCAGGGAATTTTGTCGTGAGTAAGACGCTTGTTGAGCATGCCTCACCACTAACTTTAACCACGCTAAGATGGCTCATAGCTGCTGTATGTTTAGTTCCAATTGTTTGGTGGAAAGAAAAAAAGCTAGTACCTCCACGAAATGCGATTCTGCCTCTTTTTTTAATGGGCAGTACGGGTGTGGTTTTATTTAACCTCTTTCAGTTTTATGCTTTAGAACGAACAACAGCTACAAATGTAGGGTTAATTTCAACCTTAAATACAATCACCATTGCAGTCTGTTCTTTTTTCTTTTTAAAAGAGAAACTGAATCCACTACAAATGGTTGCAATGTTCTTTTCACTTTTTGGTGTGTTCCTTGTGCTTACAAAAGGAAGGCTCACAGACATTCTATTCTTTGACTTTAATACTGGAGATATGTGGATGGTGGCAGCTGTATGTATTTGGGGAATCTATACAATATGTAGCAAATGGGCCATGACTATGACATCAGGCTTAATGGCCATTTTGTATGCGTCGATCTTTGGATTGATGATTCTCCTCCCTTTAAATCTATCAAACTTTACAGTGACGAATGTTACACCTGCTTTTATAGGATCTCTCCTTTACACTGGCGTAATTTCAACCGTACTCTGTATGCTACTTTGGACGATTTGTGTTCAAAAATTAGGGGCGACTACATCAGGTGTGTTTCTAAATTTTAATCCTATCTTCACCGCAATCATGGCGTATATTCTTTTAGGTGAACAGATGACATGGGTTCAAATTATAGGGAGTATGATTGTCATAGCAGGGTGCTTTCTATTTACTTATTTTAAAGGGAGGGTCCTTACAAAACGAAAAATGGCACCTCCTTTACATGCTGGATAATAAAGGTTTTTCTCATATCATAGATAAGAAAAATCTAAATTGATGAGAGAGGTGGATCATGGTATATATAGAAACAGAGAGGGTAAGGCTCCGCGGTTGGAAAAAAGAGGACCTTGAACCCTTTGGTCAATTAAATGCAGATCAAGAGGTAATGAGATATTTCCCTTCTACGTTATCTCAACAAGAGACAAAGGCATTTCAACGGGTGATCCAAAAGGAATTTGATGAATATGGATATGGTTTATATGCTGTTGAGGAAAAGGACTCACAAGCATTTATTGGGTTTATAGGATTTCACCGTGCAACCTTTGAAGCAGATTTTACCCCTTGTATAGAAATTGGCTGGCGCTTAAAGAAAGAGGTGTGGGGAAAAGGCTATGCAACAGAGGGAGCGAGGGCGTGTTTAAAATTCGGCTTTGATGAACTAGGGTTTCAAGATGTGTATAGTTTTACAGCTGAACGGAATGAGCCATCTAAGAGGGTTATGAATAAGCTTGGCATGAGCTTTGTTAAGAGGTTTAATCATCCTCGAATGGAGAAAATCCATCCACTTAGTGAGCATGTTTTGTATCAACTATCATCTAAGAAATTCAAAGATGAATAAGTCGCATGGTTCTTTTAACTCCATGCGACTTTTTTCAATTATTTACTTTCTTCTACTACTTCTTTAATAACATTTGCTAATAGTTCAACAGAACGTGATTCTTCTTCTAGTGTATTTTCAACACCACCGAGATTTATAAGGAGTGTGTTTTCAAATACGTCTTGATTGTACGTATTTTCCGTTTCATTTCCTTCTTTTATCCATACGCCAGTTGATACTGTAGGATAGTGCTTTTCTAGCTTTTGATGGAGCAGCTCTGCTATTTTCCTATTTTCCTTATAATTTTTACTAAGTTTAGATACAACAAAAGTAATCTTGGCTGTATCTTTCCCGTTTACTTTAGTCGTTGTCATACTTCGTTTTTGCGCGCTTCTATGAAGATCAATCATGAGCTTAATCTCTTTATGTTGTTGAAGCGCCTCTTCCATAATGTTCCTTGAGATTGTATAAGAGTGGGAATAGCTTAATTCTTTTTCTTTAAGAATTTGTTGGATGTTTGTTGTATCCTGTAAAGCAGGAATATTTCTTCTTTCTAACGCTTTAACTAGTTGAAGACCAACTAATGTAATATTCTTTTCCTCATGTATAGCTTGGGCTGGATCTTGAATATTTAATAAGGGTGTAAAGGATTCTGTATTGTGAGTATGGTAAATAAAAATTTCAATAGGAGTATTTTGGTTAGAATTCATTAAACTACTTTGGTTTGTTTGGAGTGTGGTATTCATTTCTTTCGCACTTTTTGTCAAATACTGGAATCCACCAAAAAAAGCAATCCAAGAAAAGAGTAAGAGTGATGAGAGCGTGCCGACCAAATAAAAGCTGTATTTTTTTGTTTGCTTCTTTCTTGAATATTTTTCTGCTTCTTTATTAAGCTTTCTCCTTGTTTGTTGGACAAATTCATAACTAGGTGTTAGTTCATCGGAGTTTTTAATATTGTTAAATAGCTCATCTTCAATTCGCACCAGTAAATACCTCCTCACCTTGAATATGTAGTTTTCGCTTTAACTGCTGTATGGCTCTATAGTAGTCAATCTTCACTTTTCCTTCTTTACATCCAAGTATTTCTGCAGTTTCCTTAATGGTTAATTCATTAATACCACGTAAAATAACCACAGCTCTATAGCTTGGTTTTAAGTGTAGAATTGCTGTATAAAGCAGCTTTTTTTCTTCATTTTCCTGTACTTGTTCTTCAGGTAGCTTCTTGGACGAAGGTAATTGTTTAAAAAAGCTATCTTTAAAGATCGAGAGAAATTTCCTTCTTCTTAGCTGATCAATCGCTATATGCTTAGCTATTGACAAGATCCAGGTTTTTAAATGACATTCATTATTAAACGTGGAGTAACATTTTAGAACTCGAATGAAAACCTCTTGAGTTAAATCCTCCGCATCGTCCTTGTGCCCTGTAAAACAAATAAGAAATCTATAAACATCTAAATAATACTGCTCATAGATGTCTTCAATCCATACTTCCATCGCCGAAGACTTGGTCAATCGTATCCCCCCTATTTGTTTGTTCATCTATTAATCGCTTGAAAAGAAAAAAAGTTACAGGTTTTTAAAATCTTTTTACATCATCAGTAAATATATAGAGATAATTCTCTAAATGACAATTAATTACCTTTAGAAAATGTTTCTTTCGTTCTAGAAGAAAAAAGAGGTTTGATAGTCATTTAGTAGAATATGCTATTGTAGGAAAAAATTAAAGGTAAGGAGGGAGAGAAAATTGTAAACATCCAACAACAGACAAGGCAAAAGATAAAAATATTTTTATCGAAGGAGGATGTGTAAATGATTAACAGATTAGGACAGGTTATGTTGTACGTAAATGATCAAGACCAGTCAAAGGAGTTTTGGACAAAGGTTATTGGCTTTCAGGTAATCTCAGAGGTCAAGAACGAACAAGGAATGAGTTGGATTGAAATGGCCCCAACAAACGAGTCGGAAACAAGTATAATCCTGCATGATAAAGAGACTGTGGCTAAAATGAGTCCCGACCTACATTTAGGTACACCTTCACTAATGTTTTTTACCGAAAACCTTGAAGCGTTACACAATAAATTGTCTCAAAGTCACATAACGGTAGGAGAGATTGTGACAATGCCGACAGGAAAAGTGTTTAACTTTGCTGACTATGAAGGAAACTATTTTGCTGTTATGGAGAAATAAAAGGGAGATAAACACATTCAATAAGTGAGTGTGTTTATCTCTCTTTTATTGTGTTCATAGTCTAGTTAGTACTTCTGTTAAACATAGTTGTTGATACCCGTTACAAGTAGAAAGACATTTTCTTAACACATGGATGCTACACGGAATACTTAGCTAAGCAAGCAAGAAAAGAGATACATTTCTCTATAAAGAGAAAAAACAAATACTATGTTAGGAAAAAAGTTAATCCTTAGAAATGGATTTTACGAAATAAAATGAATTAGGCATTTTTTCCCCACTGTATTTTTCCCTCTGGTAAACTAAAGATAGAACATATTAAGATGTATTCTAATGGGGGGCTTGTGGCATGTATAGTTTTAAAAATGATTATAGTGAAGGTGCACATCCGAGTATTTTACAAGCATTAATGGAAACAAACCTGGTCCAAGAAGATGGCTACGGTGGCGATCAGTTTACCAAATCAGCAATAGAATTGATCAAAAAACAGCTTGGTAGTGATAAGGCTGATGTCCATTTGCTTGCAGGTGGAACGCAAACGAATCTGATATCGATTTCAGCTTTTTTACGACCTCATGAAGCAGCTATTGCAGCAAGTACAGGGCATATTTTCACTCATGAGACTGGAGCAATTGAAGCAACAGGTCACAAAATTATTTCCGTTGAGACGAAAGCGGGGAAACTCACTCCAGCTGATGTTGAGAAGGTGTTGCAGGATCACCCAGACGAACATATGGTAAAGCCAAGGCTCGTTTACATATCTAATTCAACTGAAATTGGGACAATATACAAGAAGCAGGAATTAACAGATCTCCATCACTGTTGTAAAAAACATCATCTCCTTTTATTCATGGATGGGGCCCGACTTGGTTCAGCGCTTTGCTCTTCACAAAACGATTTAGAGCTAAAAGAGATTGCGAGTCTCGTCGATGCTTTTTATATTGGAGGGACAAAAAATGGTGCACTTTTAGGAGAAGCGCTTGTCCTTTGTGACGATGTGTTGAAGGAGGATTTTCGCTACCATATGAAACAAAAGGGTGCTTTACTTGCGAAGGGTAGATTACTTGGCATTCAGTTTCAGGTGCTTTTTCAAAATCAACTGTACTGGGAATTAGCTACACATGCTAATCAGATGGCGGACTTACTTAGAAGGGAGTTGCAGGAGGCAGGCTATTCATTTTTAGCAGATTCACCAACCAATCAAATTTTCCCCATCCTGTCAAATGAGTTGATTGAACAGCTAGAAAGAAAATATGGCTTTCATATATGGGAAAAGGTAGATGATCATAACACAGCTATTCGTCTTGTCACTTCTTGGGCTACAAAGGAAGAGGAAGTTTTGGCTTTTATTGAGGATATAAAAAGAAAATCGATTATATAGGAGGAGCGGTTCATGTTTCAACCGAAAGCAATTTTTTTAGATATGGATGGAACAATTTTAAATCACCAAAATTTCGTTTCTAATAAAACGAAGGAAATAATCGATCAGCTAAGAGCTGAAGGACTATATGTATTTATAGCAACTGGAAGATCATACGATGAAATTGGGAAGATTGTTCCAGAAGGCTTTGCTGTAGATGGCTTTGTTACATCAAACGGAATGGCTGGATATGTCGGTGATGAAGTCGTGTTTGAGCATTCGTTAGATCGCGATTTGGTAGAGAAGATTATTGAATTGGCGAGAAAGCATAAGGTGTATTACGAATTGTTTCCATACGGAGCATCCAGATTGACCTTAAAGCAGGATCAACCGTACGTGGAAGAAGCAATTCTTGATCCTAAGCCAGAAAGTGTCGGAATGAATGAATGGTCATCGCGTAAACAGGCGTTAAAGGATGAAATTGCTTGGTTAGAGGAAATTGAAGGTGACAAGTTTTCAAAGTTCTACTTCTTCTCAAAGTCACAGGAGCATATAAATAGCTGGAAAGAAGAGCTAGATCGGATGAAAAAAGAAGTCAATTTTACAACGTCAATCTCGTCTCCTCATAATGTCGAGCTAATGGTTGCAAACGTTAGTAAAGCCTCTGGAATCAAGAAAATGCTACAGAAATTTGGTTTATCCAAAGAAGATACTCTTGCAATAGGTGATAGTGATAATGATATCTCTATGCTTCAGCTAGTCGGTTATCCAGTGGCCATGCAGAATGCCCCAGCTCACATTAAAGAACTTGCAAGGGCTGTTACACCTTTTTCTTGTGATGAAGATGGAGTCTATCACTATTTAAAATCGTATGTAAAATAATAAAGATTCAGGCTCGTTCGAGGGTCTGAATTTTTTCTTAATTAGGAAACTAGGTATAAGGAATTTGATGTTGCCCTTCTTGCAAATCTCTACACCATTACTATCTACTAGTCTAATGCAAGAGAATTCCTCTCAGAGTCTTCGTCATCGACAACAAAGACGTATTGCTAAATTAATTCTACATTTTTAGTTTTAAGAGAAATCGAGTGTATCCTCTTAAAAAGTTTGATTTAATCAAACAAGAGGAACTCTATTGGAGATGAGGGAGGAGATATAAGAATGTTTAGCCTGTGATGAAGAACCTATCAGTGAGATTTAAGAGATGGGATTATTAACAATGATTTTTCTCACAAGACATTCCAGTACGACTGAATGAAGGAAATAGAAGGAACTTCTCTTTGTTACTATATCGATTGTTTGTAAAGGGAAACTCCTTCTCAATAGAATGTTAGTCTTTAAAGTAACTATACATGCTCCGCTTTTGATGAAATTTATTAATAAGCTTGTCCACTTCGCAGCTTAGCTCAATGGTTTCTTTACTTGTGAATCCTGTTATGGATGCGGTGTGAATCATCTTGGAGCTCTTTTGGGCTATTTGCTTACCAATTCTTAAAAGCTTCTTTTTATTTTTCTTTTTTATCGGACTTTCTTCAATCAATTGAAAAACACGTTCTTCAATCAATTTTACCACCTCTCTTCTTATTATGAATTTTTCTTTAATAAATGAAAGTTTTCTGCAATAGAATTATTAAACCAAAAATTCTTGGTGAATGGAAGTTATTCGACAAAAAAAGAAAAAATAGTATATTTTTTGATAAAGTCTCTTTACTGAAAGGTTGTTGCTCATTATCTAGTAATTAAGTAGTAACAGCGTATTTCGTTTTAAATAGGGTGCTAGATTAAGAAGAAAAGATACGATTAGTCTTTTTACAGCGCTGTTTGCGTTTATGCGAGAAAAAGGAGGCTCTCCGCCAGCGCTACGGAAAGTGAGCAACTGGAGTGGAATTCGATCAGACCGGACATTTGATCACCAATCATGAGTATATGAAAATAGGGCAAATGTAAATGGTATCTACATTCTGTAGGTCTGTGTTTCTAAAAAAAAGCAAGTATAAAATTAAGTCAAATAATATAAATTTTCGTTGCATATTTTGTAATATGAATATATTGTAAAATTAATGTTAAATTATTGTAAATGATTGAAGGGGCTGGTTCTAATGAGTTATTCTTCCATAGAGATAAAGGATATGAATCTTGTTAGTTTGGTTGAGTTAAAAAGACGAATTCAAGTAGATTTAGCCAAAGTGGATTTACGATTAGAAGAAACTCCGAGGGATTCAATTTTAGTTAGCAGAAGGTCGCAGCTGGCAAAGTTATATGCTGAGGTGAGTCGTGAACAACATCGAAGGAAATTAGTGAGGGAAAACGTGAATTAGGTAAACCTTCTCAATCATTCTTCTTATTAAAGTAACTAAGTATTTTAGACACCCAGTTTTTATTTAGGGAGAAAAATACTCCCTTATCCTTCTTGGTTTTAATGACAGATTTCCATTTCATTTATTATTCTCTCTTTTAAAAAACGAACTCGTGAATGCGTACAATTTAACTTGCTTTTAAGATTTACTCTGACCAATAGCCGATAGAACAGATCCAACAGCTTGGATCCAGCTACCAGTAAAGTTGATATCTGTAGACTTTTCTTTATTTGTTATTCTAACGGAAAGTGCCTGTAAAGAGTTTCCGATAGTCTGCAGTAAATTTCCATATACTCCATAAAGATTTTCAAGGGAAGGCTTCTGTCCAAGAGCATCAGCAAAAGAGGCGGCACCCCCAAGGGCCTGAAGTGAATTTCCCTGTATTGACAAGGTTTCCTGTGTTTTTTCTTCAACATCCAATAGAGAACCAACAATAATGGTAGAGTTCCCAGCTGATTGAATGATATTTCCAAGTTTATCGAGAGTAAAGGCTTCCTCACTATCTGCCACAAGTGCGTTCCCAGAAGCTTGGAGAACATTTCCCCATAAATCTATGGTATCCAGTTCTTTTTCATTTAAATACCGTGATGGCGATGCCGCGATTGCAGATAATATTGTTCCGATTGCTTGTATTTGCGATCCGAGATTTGCCTTCGCCTCTTGATTATTCATGACATTCACCACCTCCTTCTTACCATGCTATTCATAGGGGAACGAATATGTTTGATTACATACTGGAAGATGATGAAAAAGTTTGGTCCAACTATACAAAATCACGTTGAAAACAGGGAGGAAATAATAGATCGACAAGGAAGGGAGTGGAGACTATTCTTACTTTGATTCAGGCTGTTCTCGCATTGTTTGTTGTTGGAGAAAATGTCAAGTGCCGGATTTTCAACCTATGTAAAAGGTTTTTCTCTATTTGTAAATATCCCTCTTCTTTCTTACATACCAGGTATTCCATGTGAATTTCATAAAATTATATTGAATAGTAGCAAGTTTAAGAATGTGGCCTTGTTATGCAGCGATGAGAATGGGCTGTAGGGAAAAATGATGGCAATAAAAAGCAGATATTTGCCATTTTTGTACGATATCCCATCAATTCATCTCTCCATTCTCTGTTCCCCATTTATGCATTTCCTGTAACAGGGGCATTAAGGTGATGCCACGTTCAGAAATAGAATACTCCACTTTTGGAGGCATTTCATTATATTGTTTTCGATTGATAAGCCCGTCAGCCTCTAATTCCTTTAACTGTTGGCTTAACACTTTATGTGTCACACCAGGAAGCAAGCGACGTAGCTCGTTATAGCGATAAGTACCTTCAACACTTAAGTGCCAAAGAATAACGGTTTTCCACTTACCACCAATTTTTTGTAAAGTATATTCGATGGAGCATTTTAGTTTCCCCTTATCATCTACTGTTACGTTATTATCCATTCTAAGATCACTCCTTTACTTACATTATGGATAGTTTCTTACAAAAAAGTGCATTCTTACATCTAGAATCATACTGATTTATACTAACAGATGTCAAAACATATAAAACAGGAGGAATAAAGAATGCGACCATTTCCTAGAACCTTTTCACATATTGGATTATCTGTACCAGATCTTGATCAAGCACTAACATTTTATAAAGAGGTACTTGGTTGGTATGTCATTATGGAACCATCGGAAGTTTATAATGATGATACACCGATTGGCGAAATGTGCCGAGATGTTTTTGGGAACAATTGGGATAAATTTAGGATTGCCCATCTTGCAACAGGAGACAAGATAGGGATTGAGCTGTTTGAATTTGCCAATAATGAACAACCAAAGGATAATTTAGAATTTTGGAAAACAGGTATTTTTCACTTTTGTATACAGGACCCAAACATTGAAGAGCTTGTAGAGAAGATTAAGGCATATGGAGGGAAACAACGTATGCCGATTCGTGAATATTACCCTGGAGAAAAGCCTTATAAAATGGTGTATGTAGAAGATCCATTTGGAAATGTTTTTGAAATCTACACACATAGCTATGAATTAACATACTCTCAAGGAGCTTATTAATTTTTTTTATAGGCTTTTTATAAAAAACCACATTTCATAAAAAGGGACAGAAGTGCCTGGCACCTTATCGTAACGACTATATGTACGCACTGATTTATCTAGTGCACACAATAGATTGTATCGGAGGGTGCCTGGCTCTTTATTTTGTCCCAGCCTTTTTTGCTATTTAATCAAATGGTAATCATACATACGTCGTTCATTCTTGGAATGAGAATTCATCTTAGTGATGTTAAACCCACAGTTTTTCGGTGTGAGTAGTTTTCCCTTCTGAGGACTTGAATAATTGAGGAGTATGAGGTGAAAAATAACAAAAAACGTAAGGGTGATTATCTATGGAAAAAAAGATCTTGAAAACGTTACTTTTCATAGGTCTCCTTCTTTTCCCTTTTGCTTTCAAACGTGAAAATCTTAAAGAGAATCTTTTGATTTTTTTTCTAAAGGGCTATCTCTCAAGCTTCATCGCGACTGTTCTTGTGAAAAATAAAAATATTAGCTATCCTATTCGTCTAATGCCAAAGTACTTTAGTATAAGTGTTGTATTTGATTACTTGCTTTTTCCAATTTTGTGTATATTTTTTAATCAGACCTCTCTCAATTCTAGACCTCATATAATTGTTTTTCAGTCCTTTTTGTATAGCATGCCGATGACGATTCTTGAAGTGCTATTCGAAAAATATACGGATTTAATTAAATATAAACATCATTGGAATTGGCTCATCACGTATTTGACATTAACAACCACATTATTAGTGGTTAGAGTTTTTATAAGCTTTTTGAGGAAACTAAGTCTTGAAGGAGCGCAAAATAAGAGTCAGAACAACACAGTGAATTTGAAAGAAATGTAATCATCTGTTTATAGAGAGGTCTTTTCCTTCTACGTAGTTACTAGTCATCATTCCTATTCTTACGTACTATTCTGATAAGCAAAAAAGAATATGAATGCTTTCCAAGTTCAGTGAGAAAAAGGAGATTATTTGAGACTTGGGATAGTTACTAAAAAATAATCTGTACAAAAACATGGTCATACCTGAATTTCTATGTGGTATGACCATAATATAAGAGCGACTATATAGATTAGCTTTTAAGAAAATATTGGCAGTAAGCTACGTCTACCTACACCAAATCACTTTTCTATTTTTGCAATCATTAACCCACCAGCACCTTCGCTAAAGTACACCTTAATTGTATCACCAACGTTCACTTCTTCTAGATACGGTTTGTCTAGTTTATCAGGTTGAAATGAGAGAGAGGCATTGGATTTGTTTACTCCCATAACTGTATGAGTTGAAATAGACTCTACTGTGTATGTATCAATTTTTATGTAGTCTTGTTCGTCACGATCACTGTTAACTGTTGCACTACTGGCTTTATTAGTCGTATTTCCGAAATAGCTTGTTGCATTACTAGATAGGATAATAATAAGAAAACATATAAGACTACTAACTAGGCTTATTTTCTTTATCATTCTATTGATCTCCCTTCAATAATAGACTCATTCCTTTTATTCTTCCCATCTAGTAAAACAATAAACGTTCACTTTTTAATTCATGTACAGAAAAAAAGAAGCAGAAGTCTTGTTGACCTTCTGCTTTACTCTATTATGATCGTTCATTCTTTTGAAACATTTCAAGAAGCTTATTAAGAAATGACTTATTTGTATCCTGCTCTTGTAGGTCACTTGTGAAAAATTGATAATTATTTTTCCCTTGTTTTTTTGCATAATACATGGCTTTGTCTGCGTTAATAATGAGCTCATTTATGGAATTTGCATTATCAGGGAATTTAGAAATTCCAATACTCGGTGAGATTTTCACATGATGATCTAATAAGGTAAAGGGTTCCTTCATTTTATCTAATATTCGATTAGAAATGCTAGCAACCTCTTCCTTACTTGTTTCTTCAAATACGAGTATAAATTCATCTCCGCCAATTCTTGATATTAAATCTTCTTCGCGAACACTATCGTTTAATCTTATAGCCACTTCCTTTAATAAAAGGTCTCCTGCCTCATGCCCGTGTGTATCATTTACTTGTTTAAATCCATCAAGATCAATAAACATGATCGAAATGCTATGATTTTTACGCTTTGCACGTGATAGTGCTTTACGAAGATGACTGTTAAGCATTGTTCGATTTGGTAAGTCAGTTAATTCATCATAATAGGCCATCTGTTTATATTTTTGTTCTTTTTCTTTTCGATCGGTGATATCAATGACTAAGCAATAAGAGGAAGATTGTCCAGATGAAATAAGGCGAATTTCGGCCCAGCGTTGTTGATTTTCATTTTCATGTGCTAGACGGCAATCGAATGAGAAAGGATTCTTTGAATATGGAGGGTTCAACATATTCTGAAAATGAGTTTTATCACTAGGGTGAATCATCTCTTCAAGTTCATGTAAACGTTTCTTATCTTTTAAAGGAAAAATCTTAAGATCATAGAGCTGAATAGCTTTTTCTTGATCTGTAATTGTTTGTTTTAAGAGGTGAAGCTCTTCTTTTATTTTCTTATTTTGCTCACTACTCTTATTTAATTCTGCTTTAAATTTCGTTAGCCTCTGAAAATAAATCCACAACATCATTGACGTTAGCAATGGAATGATAGCGAGAAGAGATTTCAGTAGGGTAAAACATACTACTACATTTAATACTATGATAAGTATGATCATGAGTAGTTGTTGCGTCTTTGTTGTCATTTAGCTCACATCCATTCATTCTCATCATAACATAAGAAACATACAGGATTCGACATATTCTCCATTCGACTGGCTGGTGATTATTCTATTTTTTAGTTGTTTTTGACATTTCTTTTAATGTATCAATTAATACTTGTTGTTCCTCTTTTTCAATATCTAGTGTTAATCCATATAGAAATCCATCAAAATGCTTTTCCTTCCAAACAAGATGTCCATTTAGAACAAATTCTTGTTCTACATCTTCCTTCACATGTAGTGAAAAATGAAGCGATACGGCTATCTTGTCCTGCTTTGAATGTAATAAGTCTAATTTTGATTGAATGCGCATGCCTTTTAAGCTTAGATCAAGTATGTGAGCTTGTCCGTTACCACTCTCAACCTGTGACCCATTTACTTCTGTTAGTTTAAAAAGAACCGGGATTGGATCTCCAAAAACATAGCGAAATGCTTCTTGTCTTTTATATCTCATTCTTTACCCGCCTTTCATATGTAGAGGCCTATAGGTTTATTATAATCATGTCTACATGATTCTGCCATTCGAAATAAGTCGAAATTTGTAACTTGGTTTTATTTGTTATTAACGTGGGTATTAGATACAATAAATTAGTAGGAAAAAAGGTCTATTATTTACCTCGTTATGGTAATATATAATTATAAGCGCATAGAGAAAAGGGCAAATTCACTGAAAAGTGTTGACGCAAAACTATAGGGGCTAAGTTCAATTTGAATATGCCTGCCAGTTACCGGTAGTTAATGTTAGAGAAGACTAATCGGTTAGATTAGTCTTTTTCCGTTTTTTCTTCTAGTAATAGTGGAATAAACGAAGGGTCTAGCTGTACCGTGACAGTAAGGAGCTGAGAAATAGTGTCTAATCACCTCGTAAAATTTAATCGAATAAAAAGAAAGTTCTATTTATCCATTATTCCACTTATTATTCTCGTTCTAATTTTAAGTTTACTTCAATGGACAGAGTTAACTACCATGAATCGTTCATTATTTGTAAGCCTCACTCTTTTTTATAGTTTTACTTGGCTATTTTTATATAAGCAAATCTATTTAAAAATTGTTGAACTGACAAACTTGATTTTAATAAGCTGTGTGCACTTAACCATTACCTATTTGGTCGTTGCTATTAAAATGTCTGAGTCCCACGCAACTACTGTTGGTGAAGGTGCACTGTGGACTCCACTTATGTATATTTATATTTTTATCACACTCCCGAAAAGAAAGAGTTTATTCTTTTCATTTGGATTATGGACTTTAACGTTTTTAATTGGTATTTTTCATTTTCAACACCTTTCCAGTGAAGCGATTCTATCTATTATTCATTATCAAGTGGCCACATTTGTCTATATTTTATTTCTAGTATTTGCTCGTAATTTATTTAATATTTATTCAAAGACAGAGCTGCTGGAAAAGATGGCTTACCAAGATAGCTTAACGAAACTTAAGAATAGACGTGCTGTTTATAAGAAATTTGAAGAATTCAAAGTAATGACAAACAAAAGGGTTTCCGTTATCTTCTTTGACCTCGATTATTTTAAAGAGATAAATGATGAACACGGCCATTTAACTGGAGATTATGTACTCCAGGAAGTTGCCGTTATCATTCAAGAATGTATTAGACAGAACGATCTTTTTGCAAGGTGGGGGGGAGAGGAATTTATCATTGTTGCAGAAAATATCCCGCCAACTAGTGCCGTTCAACTAGCTGAACGGCTTCGAATTCGAATTGAAATGCACTCATTTAAGAATGTAGGCAGTGTAACGTCTAGCTTTGGAATTGCTCATTCAAATGGTGTTGATTCAATTGAAACACTTGTAGAAAAAGCTGATTTAGCTTTATACGAAGCAAAGAATGCGGGAAGGAATGCAGTTAAGGAATTTGACCCATCATTGTAACCGCTCACTTTGGAAGAAGATTGTCAGACCTATATAAAAAAGCGAAACAATCCAGGTTATTACATTAACCATAGGATTGTTTTTATTTTCGCCTTATTTTAAGAATACCTAAATTGACTATTTTTTGAGAAAAAAGTACTCTTGTACAGCATTTGACTTGGAATCTATGAACCTGTATATTGTGTTTAAGATTTTAAACATTTAAAAATAAGGGGGTATTTTATGTCTTCAGGATCTCCAATTGAACGTTTTAGAGCATGTATCCCCCTCTTTCAAGCATTAGGGGATGAATATCGTCAAGACATTATTTTATTGTTAGCAGAAAAGGAAAAGCTAACAGTAAATGAAATTACAGAGCATTCACCATTATCAAGACCAGCCATCTCTCACCATTTAAAAGTGTTACGTCAGGCGGATCTTGTGGTAATAGAACAGAAGGGGACACAACGCATTTATTCCCTTTCATTAGAACAATCAGTCGAGCAATTGAAAAAGCTACTAAAACTAGTAGAAGATGAATGTATTTAAAATGCTCATACCATTTTAGAGGGAGGCAAACAACCACATGACTATCTTTGAACAGCCCCTAGAAACAATCGAAAAACATGTGAGAGATCAAAAGGCTTATTTTAGAAGTAATCATACAAGGGCATTAGATTTCCGACTAGAAATGCTAGATAAACTTGCTGATTTAATTCGGACGAATGAAGAGAGGATTCTACAAGCACTTAAGAAAGATTTGAATAAATCGGAAAAGGAAGCGTATGTAACAGAAGTGGGGTTCTTATTAGAAGAAATTCGCTATACAAAGAAGCAGCTAGCTAAATGGATGAAGCCGAAAAAAGTAAAAACAGCCAAAACACATATAGGATCTAAAGGCTACACAATTAGTGAGCCCTATGGTGTAACCTTAATCATAGCTCCTTGGAATTACCCATTCCAGCTCCAGCTTGCACCGTTAATCGGAGCAATAGCAGGTGGAAATACAGCGATACTTAAGCCATCTGAATTAACGCCACATACATCTAACTTAATAACAAAGCTTATTTCTGATACGTTCGATCCCTCCTATATTTCAGTTTTAGAAGGTGGGGTTGATACTACTACTCATTTATTAGACCAGCCTTTTGATTATATCTTCTTTACAGGAAGTGTTCCTGTTGGAAAGATTGTCATGGAGGCAGCTTCAAAGAGATTAATACCGATTACATTAGAGCTCGGAGGTAAAAGTCCTTGTATCATAGATGAAACGGCAAATCTAGAATTAGCCGCTAAACGGATTGCTTTCGGTAAATTAATGAATGCAGGACAAACGTGTATTGCACCTGATTATGTGTACATTCACAAAAAGGTAAAGCATGCTTTTATTGATGAGTTTAAAAAGGTCATCTCAGATTTTTATGGAGAAAATCCTATTGAGAATGAAGAATTTGTTAAGATTGTCAACGAGAAGCATTTTGACCGGTTAGCTAGCTATTTACAAGATGGAGAAATCCTGCATGGTGGGCGTCTAAACCGTGAAAAGCAAAAAATGGAGCCAACCTTACTATTCCCATACAGTATGGAAACACCTGTCATGACGGATGAAATCTTTGGACCAATTTTTCCAATTTTAGAATATGAACATATCCAAGAAGTCATTAATTTTGTAACAAGTCGTCCAAAGCCACTCGCTTTGTATTTATTTACAACATCTCAAACAATTGAGGATCAGGTCCTTGAAACAATCTCATTTGGTGGTGGCTGTGTTAATGATACGTTAATGCATATTGCTACACCTCACCTACCATTTGGCGGTGTAGGAGAAAGCGGAATCGGTAGCTATCACGGTGAATCAAGCTTCCATGCCTTCACCCACACGAAAAGTATCTTAAAACAAACGAACCTATTCGATTTTAGCTTCCGCTATCCGAATGCAAAAAAAGGTTTAGCTACAATGAAAAAGCTTATGAAGTAAAGCTGACCGAGGATGTCTTATGAGGCATTCTCTTTTTTATCTTGATGGAAAAGGTCAGGAGAGTGCACACTGTATTCAATAAGGCTTTTTGGAGCTATCTGTTGAAAAGTCCATCCATTTTTCACTGATGATTTTATACAATCATTTGGTTACTTATGATAAATTTAAGACGTACTTATCAATTCAATCCTGTGTCAAAAAGCGTTTACGATGGATCGAAAAGAAATGAGGATGATTTGATGCAAAAAATTTTACCAGCCTTTTCTTCAATGAAACAATTTGAAAAGTTTTTAGACAGTGAGTATGAAATTGGTGTATTCCTTGAGACTCATATCTCACAGCTTACTCATATTTATCAGCTTTCTAAGCAATATAAAAAAAAGATTATTTATCATGTAGACTTAATACATGGGCTGAAAAATGATGACTATGCTACGGAGTATATTTGTCAGGAATATAAACCATATGGGCTCATTTCAACTAAATCAGCTGTGATTATGAAAGCCAAGCAAAAGGGTGTTGTCGCTATTCAACGAATGTTTCTAATTGATTCACATGCACTTGAGAGGAGCTACCGGTTAGTTGAAAAAACAAAGCCAGACTATATTGAAGTTCTCCCAGGTGCAATGCCTTGGATGATTAAAGAAGTGAAAGAAAGAACGAACACGAAAATTTTAGCAGGAGGATTAATTCGTTCTGCTAAGATGGTAGAGGAAGCACTAGATGCCGGAGCAGATGGCATCACAACCTCTAATAAAGAACTATGGAATTCTTTTAAAGAAAGTCATTAAGACGAGTCATTCTTCTTGAAGGAATCTTATGCCTTACATGGAGTCTTAGCCTTACATTTCAAGTTACAACATACAAACAAAATGTAGAAATAAAAACAAATCCTTTTAAAACAAAACATCTAGTGCTATAATGAACTCAAGTTAATATATTCGGTTGGAGACAAGGAGAGACCAAACTACATTATATTCGTTATAATGTTAGTTTTGGTCTCTTTTTTTTCGTTTCCTAAAAAATGGAGGCTTATAAAATGGGGAAATTCTCTAGTCTAAATAGAGCAGAACAGCTAAATAAATTAAGTTCAACAAACTTTGATATGCTAGTAATTGGTGGAGGAATTACAGGTGCAGGTATTGCTTTAGATGCATCTTTACGTGGAATGAAGGTTGCGGTTGTCGAAATGCAGGATTTCGCAGCTGGCACGTCAAGCCGATCAACGAAGCTTGTTCACGGTGGCTTACGATACTTAAAACAATTTCAAGTGGGTCTAGTTGCTGAAGTAGGAAAAGAACGTGAAATTGTGTATGAAAATGGTCCACACGTTACAACTCCAGAATGGATGCTTCTTCCAATGCACAAAGGAGGAACGTTCGGTCCACTATCTACTTCAATTGGTTTACGAGTGTATGATTTCTTGGCGGGGGTTAAAAGGTCCGAGAGAAGAAAAATGTTATCTGCGCAAGATACATTAGCAAAAGAGCCTCTTTTGAAAAAAGACAATTTAAAGGGTGGAGGCTACTATGTTGAGTATCGAACAGATGATGCAAGGTTAACAATTGAAGTCATGAAAGCGGCCGTTGATAATGGAGCAACCGTTATAAATTATACGAAAGCAGAAGAATTACTGTATGACGATCAAAAAAAGGTTGTTGGCGTTAAAGTGAAGGATTTAATTGCGAACAACGAATTTACAGTGTCGGCGAAAACCGTTATAAATGCGTCAGGTCCATGGGTTGATGAGGTACGAAATAAGGACTACTCTAAAAATAATAAGAAGCTTCGCCTGACAAAAGGTGTTCATTTAGTTATTGATCAATCAGTCTTCCCTTTACAGCAAGCTATCTACTTTGATACGCCTGATGGCAGAATGGTATTTGCAGTACCGAGAGATGGAAAAGCTTATGTAGGAACAACAGATACTTTTTATGATACAGATATTTCAAGTCCAAAAATGTTGGCAGAAGATCGAGATTATATTCTAAAGGCTATTCACTATATGTTCCCGAACGTAAAGGTTACAGAAAAAGATGTAGAATCAAGCTGGGCTGGTGTTCGTCCGCTTATCTATGAAGAAGGGAAGGATCCTTCTGAAATTTCTAGAAAAGATGAAATTTGGGAAGGAGATAGTGGACTGATTACCATTGCCGGTGGAAAGCTGACAGGTTATAGAAAAATGGCAGAATCTGTAGTTGATCTTGTTTCAAATCGCTTAACAGAGAAGGACTCAACAGTAACATATAAAAGCTCTATGACGAAGTCTTATCCAATTTCCGGAGGGAATGTTGGAGGTTCAAAAGGATATCCTTCGTTTCTATCTAAAAAAGAAAACGAAGCAAGTTCTTTTGGATTTACTACGGAAGAAGGACGCAAGCTTGCTGCAATGTATGGGTCGAATGTTGAGAAGCTTTTTGAATATGGTAAGCAATATGACAAAGAAGATAGCAAGCTTTCAAGAGTTGTATTTGCTCAGCTAATGTATTCAATTGAGAATGAAATGGTTTCTAAGCCTGTAGATTTCTTCATTAGACGCACAGGAGCTTTATTCTTTCATATTGATTTTGTGAGAGAGTGGAAAGAGGCTGTCATTGACGAGATGGCTGAGAAATTAAGCTGGACTCCTGAACAAAAACAAGAATATACTGGTCAATTAGAGAAAGAAATAGAAGATGCAGTCGTACCGGTTGATTTTAAAAAATAGGTTAAAAACGAAGAGGTAAGATAAGGAAAAGTTAGACGAGAGTGTCTAGCTTTTTTCTTATACAATCGATTGAGAAAACGATAGAATAAGGAAAACGTAAGAAAAAGGTTTCTAGGGGATTTAACGTTTTAATGAGAGATCTACCTTACTAAACTAAACTACAGAAAAGGTGGAGGAAAAAGATATGGAGAATACGACCTGGTTGACAATGTCTGATGGCCAAGAAATTTTTGTAAGGGAATGGGTAAAGAATGAAGGGGAGCCTATTGCTATTTTACAATTAGCCCATGGGATGGCCGAACATATTGAACGGTATGAGTTATTCGGACAGTTTTTACTTGAACATGGGATTTTTTTAATTGGGAATGATCACCGCGGACATGGGCAAACTGGTGAACGTATGAATGCAATAGGTTTTTTTGCAGAAGAAAATGGGTTTGAAAGAGTAACGGAGGATTTAAAAGAGGTTAATGAGTACATTCATAAGAAGTACCCTAACATTCCGATATATTTAATGGGGCATAGTATGGGTTCATTTCTGGTTAGACGATTTGTGCAGCGCTTTCAAAGTGGTGTTGACGGTGTTATTTTGTCAGGAACTGGTGGGAATCCTGGAATATCGGGTAAGCTAGCGAAAATACTAGCAAAATCTCAAATGAAAAAACGAGGGAAAAAAGCAGAAAGTCATCTCCTAAGCAAGCTTGTGTTTGGCTCCAATAATAAAAAGGTTAAAGGGGCAAAAACGGAGTATGACTGGTTGACTCGAGATGAAGCAGAAGTAGGGAAATATTGTAACGATCCATATTGTGGATTTGTTGGTACTTCCACCTTTTTCTATGATTTAATGCACGGCTTAGAATTAATTCATAAAGATTCCGAGGTGAAAAAGGGAAATAAGGATCTACCGTTTTATGTATTTAGTGGTGAGCATGATCCAATTGGTCATGATACAAAAGGAGTTATGCAAGTAGTCAACCAGTTGAAAGCGAATGGGATAAAGGATGTTACATACACTTTTTACCCAGAGGGTCGACATGAAATGCTAAATGAATTAAATAAAGACGAGGTTATGGAGGATATTTATCGTTGGTTAAGTGAAAAAATCATCAAATAAGTTGATCTTTAAGAATGAAAAAATTCAACATTTTTCATTCTTTTTTTATGATAATGTAGAGAGAAGACTAGGAATGTTGTACTATAGTGAGTAGTGGAGTATTTTTTACTAGGTATATTAAACTAGTTCAACTCAAAATAATATTAGTATAAATAACTTACCTAATATAGGTATAGGAGAAAATCACTTTGCTGTTGAGATGAATCTAAGTGCTTGAATGTATGGGACAGCCTATTAAGAGACTATAAATCATGCTCTTTTCTTAAACTTTGTTGCTATTCAATATAAATGTAAGAAAATATAGTCATTTTTCACAAGAAAGAAAGAAGCTAGTACCCGAATACAGCGAGAAAAAACCCTGTACATTAGTTGGAAATCCGGCACTTGGGATTTTCACTAAAAACAATCTATGCGATAACAGCCATAAATAAAGAATAGATTTAATCCTAAAGGGTGGAGGGTCATAATGACAACTACTATTTCAGATAATTTCCACATACTCCAAAGCGGAGTAGTTCATGCTCTAGAGCAAGTAGTACCATTACAACAAAAAGATGTAAAAATGAATCCTATCTCATCTGAAATTTCCATTCAATATGGAGTACTTGTAGGAGTTACAGGAGCTATGAAAGGAAAAATCCTCTATAAAGGAGATCTCTCCCTATTTCGTGCTTTAGGAGAAATGATGTTCGGAATGGCTCTTGAAGGGGATATGCTAAAGTCCTTCACTGGTGAGCTTGGAAACATGATTTCTGGGGGCTTATGCACGTATGTATCAACTAAAGACATAGTAATTGATATAACTGCTCCAACAATTATGGATGGTAATTCCTCGATCTCAGGTTTTAAAGAAGCCTATCAGCTTTCCATTTTATTTGATAACCAAGAAAAGCTATACGTTGCTATTTTAATAGATTAAAGATAATAGTGTAGGAATTGACCCTTAGAAACGCGAATCTTTACCGCTTTAGCGAAGTGGGGGCCAGGCACCTACACTAAGAAGGAAAGGGGCCGTAGAGATGGCAAGAATATTAATTACAGATGATGCTGCATTTATGAGAATGCAACTAAAAGATATAATCAGCAAGGCTGGGCATGAAGTGGTTGGAGAAGCTGAGAATGGGGAAGTAGCGATTGAAAAATACAAAGAGTTAATGCCAGATATTGTGACAATGGATATTACTATGCCAGTAATGGATGGTGTTCAAGCTGTTAGAGGCATTAAAGCAGTAGATCCGAATGCGACGGTTATTATGTGTTCTGCAATGGGACAACAACAAATGGTCGTAGAAGCGATTCAAGCAGGTGCAAAGGATTTCTTAGTGAAACCATTCTCACCTGAACGTATTGTGGAAGCACTAGATAAGCTATCCTCGTAATCGTGAATAAGCTGGGTTAAAATGGGGCTGGGAGATAAGGACTTCAGTCATTAGTAAACCCGAGCAATTAGGTGATATTTTAATCAATATCTTACCTTTCGCTCGGGTTTTTTTGCTTTTGTTTGCATACTATTGTTCAATGCTAGTTAATTGAGTGTAGGTAGAGGAAAGGCTGAGACCTCAAAGCCGGATACGCGGAGTAAGCCTCCTGACTGAATCCTTACTGTTCACCGTAAGTCTACCTATCAAGATATAGCCTGTTTTTTTATTTATTTTTCTGAGATCTTCTGGTCACTTGAACAGTTAAAGCAGCACTAACAAAGATAACACTAATCAGTAAAATGAATGAATCAGAAGGAATGTGAGAGTAACTAAGACTTAACCAAAGAACACAACTTAACGTGTTTACTCCAAACAAAGTCCCCAAAATAGCTTCTTTAATTTTTTTATAGGTTCTGTTACCTGTTAAATTCTTTATATAGAAGAAACAGATGATACCAATACATAAAACGAGAAGAATAGAGTTAATGAAAGGTAATGTAGTCAGTTCTTTCCATGGCATATCAATAAAGACTATATTTGTGAAATAAATCAGATTAATACTAAAAACTAAGAGAAGGATGGAAAGAAATCCCATCCATTCACCTATGAAAATGAAAGCAGAAAGGGACTATTACCCCCATTTAATAGATACATGTAAGAATGAGACGGTTACAGAATAATTGGTTTCTACCCAATTTCCAGCTAATAAGTACCTAGTGTCCACTAATTGTAGTTAAGGATAAGGATTTATATGTAAATTTTAACGAGGCTGGGACAGAAGTGCCTGGCACCTTATCGTAACGACTATATGTACGCACTGATTTATCTAGTGCACACAATAGATTGTATCGGAGGGTGCCTGGCTCTTTGTTTTGTCCCAGCCTCTATTAATAAAGAAGCAAAATTGGTTTAAGAAGTCTTATGTATGTGGTGAATATTAGTTAAAAACTACGACCACTTGTCATAAAACATCATTTTTATCCTATGAATGATTCCTCTTCACCTTATCATTTTTTTCATCTAGCCCAGGTAGTATTTGTCATTTAAATGATTAGGCACAAAGTGTGAGAAAGTAGATTTTACCTATACAAAAATAAAGAAAGCAAGACAAATAGAACCCTAACATAATAGCGGAATAATTATTCTTCTATAGGAACTAATTCATAGTAATCACTTGAAAGCTCTTCCAACAAACAGAAAAATAACTAGAATTGAATGCTTTTCTATGGTAGAGTTGAACTTGTCCCTAAAAAAGGGGAGAAATTCAAGGTGTTTTGTTACTTATGAAATATAATTGTAATATTATCAACACACAATTGTCATTTTTTGATGATATACTTCTAATTGTGGCAAATAAGCAAAAAGTATGAAAGATAAATAGATACATAGTAGCATGATTGATATGAAGATATACTAGTTATTTATTAATAGAGAGAACATGGAAAGTAGGGGAAAAGGATGTCGAAAAAGAAACTAATAATCGTGAATCTAGCAGTCATGATTGGTTTAGGGAGTTCATTTGCTATTCCTTCAGTTAAGGCAGAAACTATTCAGCAACAACGTACCGAAATTCAAAAAGAAATTAAGAACGCAGATCAAGAGCTAAAAGAAGTTCAGGAAGAGCTTGCTAAGCTTAATGAGCAAATTAAACGAGTTGACCAAGCGGTCGCTGAAAACAATAAAAAAATTAAACAAACGGAACAAGATATAAATTCAGCTAATGATGAAATTACAAAGATGGAAGATGAAATTTCTGTTTTAGAGAAGTCGATTAAAGAAAGAACAGAAATTTTAAAGCAACGTGCCGTCTCTTTTCAACATAGTGGTGGAAATATAGACTATTTTGATGTACTAGTCGGTTCATCTAGTTTTAGTGATTTTGTTAACCGTGCTATTGCAGTTGGGAAAATTGTTGAAGCAGATAAAAACTTACTAGAAGAGCATGAAGCTGATCAAAGTACCTTATCAGAGAAAAAAGCAACGAAAGTAAAGAAGCTTGCTGACTTAACTAATTTAAAAGAGGAACTAGTTGGGATGCAAGAACTTACGTTACAGCAAAAAGAAGAGAATGATCAGTTAAAAGAAGAATTGAAGAATGAAGAGACAGCAGTAGCTGCAGCAAAAAATAGCTTAAAGCAAAAAGATGCGAACTTAGCACTTCAAGAAGCAAGTACAGCTCAAGCTGTAAGTTCTTCTAATGAAGGAAGTTCAACACAAGTAGAATTAGCAAGTGGTAAAAAAGCAGATAGTAACAAAACGTCTACTGTTGCAAGCACTCCGGTTAACCCTAATGGTACTGTGAATGATTTGATTACAGCTGGATATAAATATATCGGTAACTCCGTTTATGTATTTGGTGGAGGTCGAAATTCATACGATGTTGCAAATGGACGATTTGACTGTTCAGGTTTTGTACATTGGGCATTCTCTACAGTTGGAGTAAGTGTAGGGGCTTCAACAGATTCATTAAAGTATGCAGGTAAACAGGTTCCAACAAATCAAATGCAACCTGGAGATCTTGTTTTCTTTAACACCTATAAAACAGACGGACATGTTGGTATTTATGTAGGTGGCGGCAAATTTATCGGTTCTCAAAGCTCAACGGGTGTTGCGATTGCTAATATGTCTAGTGGATATTGGGCAAACAAATTTAACGGTAGAGTTGTGAGAGTAAGTTTATAAGATATTCAAGGGCTAGCCTACGGGTTAGCTCTTTTTTATTATGAAGGGGTTATCTTCTAATCCTTCATAATTAACTACTACCCTTACAAAAAAAAATAAAACCTTAAAAGCTTCTTGCAAAATGAGTAGTTATCGTTTAAAATACAAATCGTAATAATTACGTTTTGTGAGAGGGATATAAATTGAAGGAATGGGTAATTATTGGAGGCGGAATTCAGGGATGTACGGCTGCTACATATTTAATTAAACATAATATTGTATCAATCCACGATTTAATGATAATTGACCCTCATGAAGAACCACTTATGGAGTGGAAGTGGAGAACAAAACAAATCGGTATGGAATTTTTACGCTCTCCATCAGTTCATCATATAGACGTTAATCCATACAGCCTACAAAAGTACGCTAAAAGCAAGAATCTTAGTGAAAGATTTTTTGGACCTTATAAAAGGCCAGGTTTACAACTTTTTAACGATCATAGTGAAGAGATTTTAAAAGAAGTAGAAATGAACAAAGCCTGGTTAAAGGGAACAGCCAAAAAGATTAAACGGATAAATGAGGGGTGGGAAATTCAATTATCATCAGAGAGAATCATTATATGTAAGCATCTTATTTTGGCTTTAAATATAGCCGAATGTACTGAAATTCCTAGCTCACTAAAAGAAAATAATCATTGCTACCATGTGTTTGATCCGAGACTAGATGTAACGACCATTCCACTTCCTGTTACGGTTGTTGGAGGAGGGATTACCGCGGCCCATCTAGTCATAAAACTTGCGTCTATGTATCCTGGAAAAGTTACCCTTCAAATGAGACATTCTTTTCGAGTAAAAGATTTTGATAGTGATCCAGGCTGGTTAGGACCAAAGCTTTTAACTGACTTTCATAAGTTAGATTCCGATCAAAGGCGAAGAGAGGTTATCCAACAAGCCAGAAATCGAGGTTCTGTTACAGGTGAGCTTTATAGAAAGGTAAAAAGGCTTATACAAGATCGTAAACTATCCCTTCAACTGATAGAAAATGATGAAAGGGAATCTATCGATAAAGAAGGAACCACCATTTTTGCTACCGGTTTTCAGTATCGATTGAAGCAGAAAGCTATTCTGTCTCATCTTATTCAAGCAGAAAATCTACCTTGCTCTGAATGTGGCTATCCGTTGGTATCAGAAGGCTTAGAGTGGGCGCCTTGCTTACATGTCATGGGAGCATTGGCGGAATTAGAGATTGGTCCTATTGCTAGGAATATATCTGGAGCTAGACATGCTGCGGAAAGAATCGTCAACGTACACAAACTAAATCGTAATCGTTACGAATATAAAGAGGGATAGTATGAATAGAAGAATACCAGTCACAGTACTAAGTGGCTATCTAGGCTCAGGTAAAACCACTTTGTTAACGCATCTTTTAACAAATCAAGATACTAAAAAAATAGCTGTTATCGTGAATGATATGGGCGAAATAAATGTTGATGCATCTCTCATAAAACAAGGTGCATTCTCTCAAACAGAAGAAAAACTTGTAGAGCTTCAAAATGGATGTATTTGTTGCACCCTTAGAGAAGATTTAATCGTTGAAGTGAAAAAGCTGGTAGATAAAGGGGATCTAGACTATATCATCATTGAATCTACCGGGATTTCAGAACCAATTCCTGTAGCGCAAACATTTATTTATGAGGATGAGGAGGTAGGAATTCATTTATCTGAGATATGTAAGCTTGACGCGATGGTAACAGTAGTTGACGCATACCGATTTTGGCATGATTTCGCATCAGGAGAAACATTGTTAGATCGAAAGCAAGCAACAAATGAAAATGATCATCGCGAGATTGTTGACTTATTAATTGATCAAATTGAATTTGCAGATATTATTGTCTTAAATAAGGTAGACCTTGTTGAGAAGGAAGATATTCAAGAATTAAGAGATGTTGTGAGTAAGCTTAATCCTGAAGCGAAAATTTTAGAAAGCTCGTTTGCGAGGATTGAGATAGATGAAATAATGGATACGAATTTATTTGATTTTGAAAAAGCTAGTCAGGCTGCAGGCTGGATAAAGGAGCTTATGCAAGAGCATATTCCTGAAACAGAAGAATATGGTGTTACTTCATTTGTCTATAAGAGACAACGACCTTTCCATCCAGAGAGATTTATGACATGGCTTGAAAATTGGCCTGTGGATGTAGTGAGGGCAAAAGGCTTCTTTTGGCTAGCATCAAGAAATGAAACAACAGGTTTACTTTCACAAGCAGGTCCTTCTATCACCATTCAAGGAGCTGGAGAGTGGGTGGCAACGTATTCAATTGAGGAGCAGAAAGAAATTGTGCAGCAAGAACCTGATCTACGGAAGAAGTGGAATGAAGTTTATGGTGATCGAATGACAGAGCTTGTCATGATAGGTATTGATATGAAGCAGAAGGAACTAGTTGATTCATTAGATACTTGCTTATTAACCGAAGAGGAAATGAAACAGGATTGGACGCTATTCCATGATCGATTACCTGCCTTTAGTTAGGCTACTATATAAAAAAATAACCAGATAGGAGATATAAATAATGAGAGTAAAAATAACGTTAGCTTGCACGGAAACAGGAGATCGTAATTATATCACAACAAAAAATAAACGTAACAACCCAGATCGAATTGAATTAATGAAATATTGTCCACGTTTAAAGAAGAAAACCTTGCACAGAGAAACAAAATAAAATATTTTGGAGCTATGGTAGACACATTTTCTTCCATAGCTTTTTTTATTGTTTAGGAAACGATACCATGCATCGCTTGTGGATAAGTGCTTCGACATCCAGCTTCAGCGTCTAGCCCCTCGAGTTCATAAGCAAGAACACCTTCTCTTTTTTAACCGTCTTACTGCCCGGTACTGAGCAAGACGTCCTGAGCTTATGAGGGGTAAGCTAGGAACACCTAGAAAGAATGTGAAGCTTGGGCGTCCTATAAAGAAGTACCAATGGTACATCCGTTTTGAAAATGCGACAATGATTGACATCCTCTATGAGCTAAACTATCATTAAGGAGATAAAATAGGATAAGAAAAAAATAGGTTGATAGTTAGTCATTTTCTATCATGAAAAGGGAAGACCGGTGAGAGCCCGGCGCGGTCCCGCCACTGTAAATGGGAGCATTTCACAAAACCACTGTTCGTAATGAATGGGAAGGGTGTGAAATGTGTTGATCATGAGCCAGGAGACCTGCCTGTTTTTTATTACACCAAATAACTACGCGGATAGGATGGTGTTAAGAGGGAACGGTTCATGAGTATGCCTGCCTTTCTTACAACACAATTCTCCTTCGTAGGGGTTTTTTTTATACCTGAAAAGAGAAAAGGAGAGAGATTGCGGTGTTAAAACAATTGAAATTATCGGTATTATCTTTTTTACTTGTTTTTTCTGTACTAGCTGGAACGCTTCACCCAACTGCAAGTGCGCAAGAAGCGAATGTAAAAAAAGAAACAATAACGATTGTTGGTGAAGAAGATGTTCTTCTTGAGAAACAGAGCTTTGAAAAGATGGAAGGTAAAACAGCCTATGATGTGCTTGTTAATGCTATTGGTAAAGAGAATGTAGAAACAGAATCTACTTCAGCTGGTGAGATGATCGTAGGGATTAATGGAGTTAAGCCTAGCGATGATGAGTCATTCTATTGGGCATTTTATGTGAATGGAATCTCTTCTCCAGTTGGAGCACAATCTTATACATTACAAGATGGTGACTCTATAAGCTTTCAGTATATAGATTATATGGAACCATCTGAAAATGTCGTAAATCTTAAAGTAATGAATGGTGATGAAGAAACAGAATATTATCCATCATCTTTTTTTGATGAGCCAACTGCTTTTGACTTAGTAAAATTATTAGTAGGAGCAGAGAATCTTGAGGTAACTTATTACGGGAATGATGTTTTCGTCAATGCTATTAACGGTGTTGCAATGGAAGGTAACAGCTACTGGGCATTTTATATTAATGACGAAGCGGCTGAAGTAGGTCTAAATGGATATAAGCTACAAAACGGTGATAAGATCACAGTAAAGTATGAAACATGGGAAGCAGAAATACCAGAAGAATCAACAGAATTGGAAGAAAATCAAAGCACTCCCAAAATCGATAAAAATACATTTGACAGGGCGTTAACGTTAGCTAACAAATACATCCTCTCAAATGACGTTGCAGAGTGGCAAGCTGTTGCTTTAAAGCAAGCAGGAGAAACGTTGCCATATTCCTACTACAAAGGGCTTAGAGCACAAGTAAGTGATGCAGAAGGTGTATTTTCAAACATAACAGATTATGAGAAACTAACTCTAGGAATTTTAGCTGCTGGGAAGGACCCTAGAGACTTTGAAGGCTATAATTTAATAGAGTCAATATATAACGGTAATGTAACAAAGCAAGGCTTAAATGGTGTTGCGTATGCATTGATTGCACTAGATAGTGCGGATTTTGATGTGCCTAGCTCAGCAAAGTGGACACGTGAAAATTTAATAGATGAATTATTAGAAAAACAAAATGATGATGACGGTGGCTGGTCATGGATGTCAAAATCCTCTCCTAGTGATGCGGATTCTACGGGAATGGTTTTAACAGCATTAGCTCCTTATAATGATCAGGAAGAAGTAGCAAAGGCAATAACTGCAGGAGTAAGGTATTTAACTGAGCAATATCAAAGCTCAAAGATAAATAATAGCTCTACTGCAGCAACTGTGATTATTGCTTTGTCTGCATTAGGAATCGATTCTGCTTCTATTGATTTTACAAAGGATGAAATGAATATTGTTGATTACCTACTTACCTTCCAAAATAAAGATGGCGGCTTCGACTGGCAAGGTGGAGAAACGAGTGATGTGTTTTCTTCTTACATTGGCTATCAAGGTATTGTCGCATATCAACTATTTTTAGATGGAAAAGGATCTTTATTTAAGCTCCCACTTCCTTCACAAAAGGTAGAAGCTGGAACCTTTACAGTTACAGGTGTATCTCAATTATTTAAAGGTGAAAACAATGTCTATGTTGTATCAGAAGAAGCGAACACATTTGTATTAAGTAAAGAGGTGCTTGAATCACTTCCAAATGAATCACAACTTGTCCTTTCAAATGGTAATGTTCGAGCATCAGTACCTGTTGCTCTGCTTCAAGCTCATGTAAGCTCCGATATTACCTTCTCCTTTGGTGAGGTTTCTAGCTCGTTAAAAGACAAGCTTGCTGCAAAGAGTGACCTAATAGACTTTACAATGACATCAAATGGTCAAGAGATAAATGATTTTGGCAACTATCTCGTTACTTTATCCTTCGATTTAGGAAGCTATAATGGTAATTGGGACTCTCTTCAAATCTACCATGTAGATGAAAATGGTCAAAAGCTTCAAGAAATGCCGACTACGGTAAATAAAGATACAAAAGAGGTTTCTGCAGCTGTTGGGCATTTTAGTATTTACGGTGTTTTTGAAAAAGTAATTGACGAAGTAAAGGTGCCCAATCAGGAGGAAGATCTAGTCGTCAATCCTGTAGAGAATGAATCTGAGCCTACAAATGAGGAACAAGCAAGTGATACTGTTCAATCAGACACATTAACAGGACACTCACTACCTAACACGGCGACTTCATTATTCAATCTTTTAGCAGTCGGTGGGATCTTAATCTTAATCGGTGCTAGCAGTATTCTACTAATGAAAAGGCGTCATACATCATAAAAGTAACGAAATGAGGGTGACCCATTAATGTGATTTTTAACTAGTATCGCATGGGGGTTACCCTCGTTTTCCTGTATAAGAGGTATCGTAGTAACATATAACGGGAGGTACATGTCATGATAAATAAATTTAAATGGTTCCTTCCTTTTTTACTGGTCTTTTTCTTTATCGTGGGCTGTGAAAAGGATACAGTCACTCCCATTGAAAGTGATTCAAAAGGTAAAGAATCTGAAATTGCAGAAGTAGTAGAAAAAGATGTAGAGGACAGTAATGAGAAGGTAACAGAGGATTTACCGGTCGCAAGTGATCAGCAAGAAAAGAAAGGTGAAGAAGAAGCAACAAAGACAGAAGATAAACAAGAAGATAAACAAGAAGATAAACAAGAAGATATAGCAAGTAGTGAAGAACAAGCAACTAATCTTACAGAGAAGGCTTCTGAACAAAAGAAAGAAACAACTCAACCGACTACTTCTACAGAAGGTAAATCAACGACTAGTCAATCATCGTCTACTATAAAAGAAAAAACAAGCTCACAAACCAATCAGACAGTCAAAGAACAAAAGGTAACAGAAAACACAGTATCAGAAAAAGAAACGACGGTGGTTGAAGAAAAGCAAGCACCGACTCCAACTCCTCCACCTAAAAAAGAAGAACCGAAAAAAACGGTTACGATTTCAATTGTTGGTGATGAAAAGAAAGGGACAATCCTTTCAAAGACGACAGTTGAAATGAATGAAGGGGAGACAATATTAGATATCACAAGAAAGATCCTAAAGTCAAAGGGAAAGGCTATAAGTGTAACGGGAAGTGGTTCTACAGCTTATGTAAGAGGAATTGATGGATTGTTCGAATTTGATAGAGGACCTTTAAGTGGTTGGACGGTGAAAAACAACGGTTCTACTATTCAACGTAGTGCAGGTGCTATCGAATTAAAGGCTGGAGATCAAGTTCAGTGGATTTATACGACTGATTATGAAGAGGATGGAGCGTAATGAGAGGAGTTCATTCCTTACATCCTTTTGTTCAACTATTATTTTATGTAGGAGCGACGGCACTGGTCATGCTTTATAAGCATCCGGTGTTTTTGCTTGTTGGAGCTATCCTGCTTATCCTGTTTAATCTTCAGTTAGATAAAGGGAGAACGTTAAAGAGTTGGTTTATGATGCTATTATTCATTTCATTTTTTTTCCTTCTAATCAATCCTCTTGTTAACCATCGGGGAACGCATATCCTTTTTTATCTTAACGACAATCCAGTCATGTTAGAAGCTGTTTTACAAGGAGTTATTGCAGGGCTGACGTTATTTACCCTGTTTATTTTGTTCGCATCCTATCAGCTTGTTGTGACAGCGGATCGGTTTTTGTTTCTTTTTGCTAAATGGTTACCTCAATGGGCGCTCTTAACGATGCTTTCAATGAGATTTGTTCCATTGCTTAGACGTAGATTAACTGAGATTGAAACCGTTCAAAAAGCTAAGGGATCATCTGTGACAGAAGGAAGAAAAAAAGATCGCATAAAGCATGGGGTCACCATTGTTCAAGTCCTGTTAACATGGTCTCTTGAAGAAGCGGTACAAACAGCGGATTCCATGGCTGCTAGAGGATATGGCTTGAAAAATAGAAGTAAATATACCCCATTTAAACTAAAGAACTACGATATAATAGCCATTATTTATCTAGTATCATTGGCTTCAATCGGCGTTTTAGGATGGTGGCTTGGGGATGGTGTACTCATGATTGAGCCTGTCCTTGAGACAATGAAACTTCAAGGCCGTGAATGGTTTTATCTAGGTGCTTTTAGTCTGTATATTGGAACTCCAATTATTATACAGGGAAGGGAGGTCATATTATGGCATTTTTGGACGCGAAAAATGTAAGTTTTGCCTATCCAGATGAAACGGAAAAGGTCTTGCATAATCTATCATTTACAGTCGAACGTGGGGAATTTATCGTCCTATGTGGTCCTTCAGGTAGCGGGAAATCTACTTTACTGCGTTTATTAAAGAAGGAAATTTCTCCTCATGGCGTGAAAGAAGGTGAAATACGTTTAGACAATCACCTTATATCTCATTCTCATTCATCAGAACAGCTTATAAGAGATATAGGCATGGTGTTTCAAGATCCAGAAAACCAAATCGTTATGGAGCATGTACTTGATGAGCTTGTATTTGGCTTAGAAAATATGGGAGCTACTACAGAAGAAATGAGAAAAAAAGTAGCGGAAATTGTCCACTTTTTTGGAATTGAGAGCTTATTACATCGGAAAACCCATGAGCTTTCTGGAGGACAAAAACAACTTGTGAATTTAGCCTCGGTTTTGTTGTTAGAGCCAAAGCTGCTGTTATTAGATGAACCTACAGCACAACTGGACCCAATTGCAGCTCGTGAGTTTATTGCCATGCTGCAAACAATGAATGAGGAGTTTGGCATGACGATTATTATTGCCGAACACAGACTTGAAGAGCTTTTTGGTCTAGCAGATAAAGCCTTATTCCTAGAGAAGGGTGAACTTGTGATTTACGATACACCTCGTAATGTGATAGGACACATAGGTGGTAAAGAAGAGACTGAAATGGTTCATTATTTGCCGAGCTCGGCACGGCTTTTTTTAGAACAGGATAGACGAAAGAGGAATGAACAGATTCCTTTATCTGTGAAGGAAGGTAAGCAATGGCTGAATGGGTTGGAAATTGCAGAGAAGCAACAAGAAAATGAACAGCAAGCTAGTACCTATTCAAAACCTTTCATGTCCTTAACGTCTGTCGATTTTCAGTACTCGAAAAGTACACCGAAAATTTTACAAGATCTTTCCTTATCTATTTTTGAAGGGGAATGGCTGTCCGTTGTAGGAGCAAATGGTACAGGAAAATCAACCCTATTAAAAGTGATGGCAGGTCTGTTGAAACCCCAAAGAGGTTCGATTCTCTTTGATGGGAAGAAGCTAAAAAAACAACAACCAAAACAAATTGGGTACCTGCCTCAAAATCCTAAGTTATTCTTTGTTCATGAAACAATTGAAGAAGAGCTTAAAAGTAGTTTGGCGAATCATAACATAGTAGATCCTAAAAAATGGTTAGAATTAATTGAGATTTTTCAATTAGAACAGCTTCTAAACCGTCATCCTTATGATGTGAGTGGGGGAGAAATACAAAAGGCAGCTTTAGCAGGAGTGATGCTTGCAAACCCAAAGCTTTTATTGATTGATGAGCCTACAAAAGGTCTTGATCCGGCGATGAAGCGTCAGTTCGGTAAGTTGTTAAAACACCTTCAACATCAAGGGGTTACAATAGTAATGGTTACGCATGATATCGAATTTGCCGCTTTGTTTTCTACACGTTGTGCGATGATGTTTCAAGGTGAGATTACGATGGAGGCTCCTTCCAAGACCTTTTTTAGTGGAAATGCATTTTACACGACTGTTTGCAATCGTATCACACGAGGAAGTCATGCTCCAGAGATCGTAACAGTCGAGGAGGCGAGGGGAAAATGGGACGTTCTGGGATAATTCTTTTCATCCTTTTTCTTTGTACAACATTCCTAGTGATCGCTTTACCATTTTTTCTAGGAGGTTACTATTTACTATCGAGTTTTCTTTTTCTCCTGTTAACCTTTGTCCCATTTATGATCCGATTTGAAAGAAGGAAGGTAGCAGGAAGAGAGCTTGTTTTACTTGCTGTGATGGCTGCAATTGCTGCAGTTAGCCGCATTCCTTTTGCATCCATCCCAAATGTTCAACCGACGACATTTGTCATTATTGTAGCAGCGCTAGCCTTTGGTGCAGAAAGTGGATTTGTTATTGGAGCTCTAGCTGCACTAGTCTCGAATTTATTTTTAGGTCAAGGGCCGTGGACACCATGGCAAATGTATGCCTGGGGAACGATAGGTTTGACGGCAGGGTTATTGCGGAATACATCTTTTATGAAAAGTATGAGTGGAAAAGTTGTCTTCGGATTTCTATCAGGGATCCTATTTGGCTGGGTGATGAACCTATGGCAAATAATAAGTTTAGGAGATAGCATCACTTTCGAGCAGGTGGTCGCTTATTATGGTTTAAGTTTCTATTTTGACTTGGCTCATGCTTTTGCTAATATTTTTTTTCTCCTTGTCTTTGCTAAAAGTTGGCTAAAAATATTGGAGCGTTTTCGAAAAAAATATGGACTGCTAGAAATGGAATCGTGATTTTTACATGAGATGTCGTGACGGAGAGTCTGGGACATATGTGTTTTAGTTAATGAGAAACCCGAACGATCAGGTGATTTTCTAATGAAAATCTCCCCTATCGTTCGGGTTTTATTCTTTGTCACTACATGTATTGTTTATGAATATGATTGTTACTCGCTAGTGAAATGGAGCGGAAAGACACTTGACTCCGGCGGGAGAATAGAGGAAAGGGTGAGATCCCACAGGAGTAGCCGAGGAGGTTAAAGCTCCCTCCCTAGTAAAAGCAGTTCATTTTTCCCCGCGGAAAGCAAGTGGATGCAGCGGAATGGAACGTACTTATTCTTCCACCATAAGTAGGGATAGGAGAAAGAACAGTTTGTTTTTAACCAACTTAACATGGGGTAGAACAAAGTGGTTGAGTTGTTATTAGAGTGGAAGGATCTTCTGCGTGAGAAGCATGTCAAATTCAAATGGAGGCTCCCCGAAAGCAAATGACTGTAACGGAAATGAACGACCACGTTTAGCAGAGCCAAAGAAAAATATACCAATGATTCAACCTATTTTCAGAAAATGATGCATGTTAATAAAAATGACTAGTTACCTTTTTCTTCAATTCATGTTATACTTGTTTATGTAACATATGTTCATTTGATTGTGAACATAATTTCAGTTAAGGGGGATCGATTATGAAAATTGGTGTAGTTCACTTTGGTTGTGCATTAGAAGGTACAACTCAAATTGTTCGAGGTCTTATACACGCGTTATCCCCTAATGATGATGTGACGTTAGTCGGGATTGAATGGGATGATAACTCTCAAGGTATTCGACTAAAACAGATCTCTCATCTAGATTTGCATCCATTAATAGGTACGAAGGATCTTGTCCGTGCATTTCCTCTGAAAATCTGGGAGGAATATGAAAGTTCAATTGCAAATGAATTACTTGGTGTAGATAAGGTTATTTTATTAGGGGTTAGTCCTCTATCTGATCACTCACATACATCACGTTTTTTACATGTGCCGATTAGTATTCAAAACGATGTGAAAGAGTCACAGTATACCCTTGGATTCGACACTGCTTTAAATGCGATTGTTAAAAACGTTGAACTAGTAAGGGATACAGCGAGCTCACTTTCTTATGGCAAGGTAAGAGTTTTTAACGTGCAAATACCTGGTACCTTCCCCTCACGTTTGTTACTTCATGCGGCTGGTGCTGTGGAGGCAGAGGTCATATGGGATCAAACAAATGAGGTCATCGAAAAGCTAAAGCGTCATATTGAAGAGAAACAGGATAAACAAGAAGGGTATACCTTCTTTATGATGAATGAAAGTATTGATTTAGGGGCATTAGAACCACATTTCAAAGACTATGATGTCGATTGGAAAATCGTCGTGATTGATGAATCCCAATGTGGAGGTCCGTTTCCTACAGCGCTGGATCGTTTGATTGCCAACAAATTAAAGAAAGCCGTCATTGAGTGGATTCAACATGACCAACCAAGCGGGCAACTAGTATTTGATGGCGAGAAGGTTTTGTTTGTCACTAGCATGTTGTAAATGCTTTAAAGATACTAAGAAATCATGAAACGAAAGATATGGAGGAATAAGAATGACTGAATTAACTAGAACAGACAAATTGTCAATTGAAACAATTCGTACATTATCGATTGATGCAATTGAAAAAGCAAATTCTGGACACCCTGGAATGCCAATGGGTGCAGCACCAATGGCTTACACACTTTGGACAAAATATATGAATGTAAACCCATCAAACCCAAGCTGGTTTAACCGTGACCGCTTTGTTTTATCTGCAGGACATGGTTCTATGCTTTTATATAGCTTGCTGCATTTAACAGGCTATGATGTTTCAATGGATGATTTAAAATCTTTCAGACAATGGGGGAGTAAGACTCCAGGTCACCCTGAATTTGGTCATACTCCGGGTGTAGATGCAACGACAGGTCCACTAGGACAAGGGATTGCAATGGCAGTAGGTATGGCTATGGCAGAGCGTCATTTAGCTGAAACCTATAATAAACCTTCATATAATGTTGTCGATCACTATACATATTCAATCTGTGGTGATGGGGATTTAATGGAGGGGATTTCTTCTGAAGCTGCATCATTAGCAGGCCATTTAAAGCTTGGTCGTTTAATCGTGCTTTATGATTCAAATGATATTTCTTTAGATGGTGATTTAGATCGTTCATTCTCAGAAAATGTGGAACAACGATTTACTGCACAAGGCTGGCAAGTTATTCGTGTAGAAGATGGTAACGATCTGAACGAAATTTCAAATGCGATTGAACAAGCGCGTCAAGAACTTGATCGTCCAACACTTATTGAAGTGAAAACGACAATCGGTTTTGGCTCACCAAATAAATCAGGTAAATCAGCTTCACACGGATCTCCACTAGGAGCTGATGAAATTAAGTTAACAAAAGCAGCTTATGACTGGACGTTTGAAAAAGATTTCCATGTACCTTCAGAAGTGTATGATCATTTTAACCAAACAGTTAAAGAAGCTGGAGCTAACAAGGAAACAGAATGGAACGAGTTAGTTGCTGCTTATGAAAAAGAATTCCCTGAATTAGGGAAACAATTTAAGCATGCTGTAACAGGTGAATTACCTGAAGGCTGGGATAAGGATATCCCGGTATATGAAGAAGGATCAAGTCTAGCTTCACGTGCTTCTTCAGGTGAAGTGTTAAATGGTATTGCGAAAAATCTACCGTCATTCTTTGGTGGATCTGCTGACCTGGCTGGATCAAATAAAACAACGATTTCTGGAGCAGAGGATTATACAAGCGCAAATTACGCAGGTCGTAATATCTGGTTTGGTGTTCGTGAATTTGCGATGGGGGCAGCTCTTAATGGGATGGCTCTTCATGGAGGGCTACATGCGTTTGCTGGGACATTCTTTGTTTTCTCAGACTATCTTCGCCCAGCTATTCGATTAGCAGCATTAATGAACTTACCTGTTACGTATGTATTTACTCATGATAGTATTGCAGTTGGAGAAGATGGACCGACTCATGAACCAGTGGAACAGCTTGCTTCTTTACGTGCAATGCCGAACCTATCCGTTATGCGTCCAGCTGATGGAAACGAAACAGCAGCAGCTTGGAAGTTAGCGATTGAATCAACATCTAAGCCGACAGCATTAGTGTTAACTCGTCAAAACTTAAAAACAATGAAGAATACAAAAGTGCATGCATATGAAGGCGTGAAAAAAGGAGCTTATGTTGTTTCTCCAGCTTCGAAAGAAACGGCGGATGTCTTACTTCTTGCTTCAGGCTCTGAGGTAAATCTTGCTGTTGACGCTCAAGCAGTTCTGAAAGAAGAAGGCATTGATGCTGCAGTTGTGAGCATGCCAGCTTGGGATCGTTTCGAGCAACAATCGGCTGACTATAAAAACTCTGTTCTTCCAAAAGCAGTGAAAAAACGTTTAGCGATTGAAATGGCTTCTCCACTTGGTTGGGACCGTTATACAGGTGATGAGGGTGACATTTTAGCTATTAACACATTTGGTGCATCTGCTCCTGAAAAACGCGTATTACAAGAATACGGATTTACAGTTGAGAATGTAGTAGCTCGTGTGAAACAATTAATGGAAGCATAAAATAGAGGAAGGAGGCTGGGACAGAAGTGCCTGGCACCTTATCGTAACGACTATATGTACGCACTGATTTATCTAGTGCACACAATAGATTGTATCGGAGGGTGCCTGGCTCTTTGTTTTGTCCCAGCCTCTTTCTTATATCACATTTTGACATAAGTCTTTTGAAGTGAGAGATTCGCTTTTTGCATTTCAGAGGTATAATTAGAAAAAACAGCTAAAAGCAAGGTGCTATCAAATGGGAAATGAGAAGCTAAACAAGATCATTGAAGCGGCAAGGCTATATTATCAATTAGATTATAGCCAGCAAGAAATTGCCAAAAAGTTAAATGTATCTAGACCAACAGTATCAAGGCTACTAAAGCAAGCGAAAGAAACAGGGATTGTTGAAATTAAAATTAATAATCCTGTTGAAGTAGGGGTACAGCTTTCGGATCTATTAAAGAAAAAGTTTCACTTAAAAGAAGTAATCGTTGCCTCTGTTTCAGAATATGATCATACGCTCATTAAAAGACATTTAGGGGAAGTGGCTGTACATCCACTCCATCGTGCAGGATCATGATAGGATTGCAACCTCGTGGGGCACAACAGTATATGAAATTGCGAAAAATCTTAAGCCAAAGCCTTTAAGTCAAACGACAATTGTGCAGTTGAATGGAGGAGTTAGTCACTCCGAAACGAAAACATATGCTTCCGAAATTATTCACTTATTTGGAGAGGCATTCCATACACAAACCTTTATGCTTCCTTTACCTGCAATTGTTGATCACATCGTTGTAAAACAGGCGATTGAAGCAGATCGGCATATTCATAAAATATTAGACTTGGGTAAACAAGCAAATATCGCAATCTTTAGTGTTGGTACACCTGTTGTCGATTCTGTTCTATTGCAAGCGGAGTATTTATCTGAGGGAGATCAACAATTAATACAGTCGAAAGCAGCTGGAGAAATTTGTTCAAGGTTTTTTGATAAGCATGGAGAAATATGTATAGAAAGCTTAAACAATCGTACAATCGGTATCCAACTTGATGATCTAGCTAGAAAGGACAAATCAATTCTAGTTGCTGGTGGACCAAAGAAGTTTGAAGCGATATACGGTGCGTTAAAAGGAAGGTATGCGAATGTTCTTATAACAGATCAGCATACAGCAAGATTACTTGCAGATATGGAAGATTAAATTGAATTGGAGGAGATTCGATGCGTTTAACAGGTAAAAAGGTAGTAAGCTTTGTCCATGAGGATTTCGAGGATTTAGAACTATGGTATCCTATTCATCGTTTGCGTGAAGAAGGTGCAATAGTCGATCTTGCTGGGGAAGAAGCAAACTTTACGTATAAAGGAAAATACGGTGTACCGGCCACTTCAGATTATACGTTCAGTGAGATTAATCCAGATGAATATGATGCCGTTCTTGTACCAGGTGGATGGGCGCCAGATAAGCTAAGACGTTTCCAAGAAGTAATTGATATTGTTATTCATATGGAGGAAAACAAGAAGCCCATTGGACAGATCTGTCATGCGGGCTGGGTTCTTATTTCAGCAAAGATCTTAGAAGGGAAAAATGTCACAAGTACGCCAGGAATTAAGGATGATATGGAAAATGCAGGCTCTATTTGGCACGATGAAGCAGTTGTTGTTGATGGCCATTTAGTATCAAGCAGACGTCCACCAGATTTACCGGACTATATGAGAGAATTTATTGCTGTCCTTGAACAGAAATAAGAGAAGATGAGGTGATTTAATTTGAAGGTTGTTTATAAGGTAAATGATTCAATCGAAGCTTCAGAGCTTTCGGATGTATTTAAGAAAGCAGGACTAAAACGACCTGTTCATGATTTACCAAGACTTGAAAAAATGATCCAACAAGCAGATCTTCTTCTTACTGCACGAGTTGAAGGACAAGTTATTGGGGTAGCCCGGGCTATTACAGATTTTCATTATTGTTGCTACCTATCTGATTTAGCCGTTAATAAAGATTACCAGTCTATGGGAGTAGGTAAAGAGCTTGTCCGTATTTTGCAAAAAGAAATCGGAGATGACGTTAGTTTACTGCTCCTTTCTTCACAGGAAGCTATGACGTATTATCCAAAGATTGGTTTCTCTAAAGTAGATAATGGCTTTGTTATTCCTAGGAAAAATAGTTTTTAATAAGAAGGCTGTGTTCATGTTTACAATTGATTTTTGCTCTTTGTTGATTGGAGTAAAAAAGCGAATATCTGTAATGGAAATCAACAACCACGTTTAACAGAGACAATAAGAAAGTACTTACTATTTTTTCTAGCGACATAGGAGGGACAAATGTTCCTCCTATGGTGGTTAACAGTATTTAAGAAAGAACAACTATGTTTCTAGGTGCATTTGACTTGACTTCTTGTTCTTTTTGAAAAAATATAATGTATCTATTACGAAAAAATATTGTATAGTATAGATAGAGGTTATTATGGAAGGAAATTGAAAGAGGAGTAAAGACTATGGCCATCTTTATTAAAGATCTATTACTTCATTATGCAATTGTGTTGTTTCTCCCTTTTATTTATCATTTTGTATCAATTCAAAGAATTCGTGTTTCTCCTAAACTAGTATTTTATACATCGATACTTCTCGTATTATTCGTTACGATTGTATTTCCTATTACCTTCACCCCACTTTATTCTTTTGATCTTAAATTCATCCCGTTTTTTATTAGCTTCTTCTATGGAGGTCCCATATTTAGCTTCATCATTGTTTTGCTCATACCCTGTTTAGATTATTTCATCGGTGAAGAAGTCTTTATAGTCAATTTTATCAACTATGCAATTATCTATCTTGTTTTTTATTTATTGAGATATACATACAAAAATGGATCCATTGTACGAAAAATAATGTTTGCTCTCTTTATTCAATTGCTCATTACGTTTTCAAGAATTGTCATGCTTATTAAAGACAATAATACGAATGAATACAGCCACATTCTGCTATTTAGTCTTTTTTCATTCTTAGCGTTGGCGCTCGTTATCTATATTATCGAAATGACAAATTTTCATTCCAGAACGTTAAAAGAACTCGAAAAGGCAGAAAAACTTCATACAATAAGTCAACTTTCAGCATCGGTTGCCCATGAAATTCGAAATCCAATGACTACGATCAATGGATTTATGCAATTAATTAGAGGTGAAACAAATTTAACGCAAGATCAGAGTTTATTCATTGATATAAGTATAAAAGAACTAGAGCGGACACAATCCATTATTTCGAACTTTCTATCATTGTCTAAGCCATCAGCATCTGATAAAGCTATTCAAATAGTGCCCTTAACTGAGTTAATAAATGAAACCGTAGAGTTCATGAATCCCTTTGCCTTAATTCGAGGAATCAAGTTAAATTCCTCTGTTCAAGAGGGTGTGAAAGTAAAGGCACACGATGAAGATCTAAGGCAGGTTCTAATAAATATAATTAAAAATGGGATTGAATCCATTAAAGAAAATGGTCAGGTTGTTGTGATTTTACTAGAAAATGAGAAAGAGATTGTGATTGAAATTATAGATAATGGGATTGGGATGAATAAAAAGCAGGTGAAAAAGCTTGGACAACCCTATTATACAACCAAGAACGCAGGAACGGGTTTGGGTTTAATGATTTCCTATAATATGATCAAGCTCATAGACGGGAAAATTGACGTTCAAAGTGAAGTGGGGAAAGGAACAACGTTTATTATTAAATTACCGAAAATAGAGTAGAGCTAAGACAGATGCCGCGAGCATTTGTCTTTTTTTTTGGACCCTCGTTCAAATGATTTTTCTTGGAAAAAATACCAAATACGTCTTAAGTCTTATAAAGATTTACACCTGAGGTCATTTATCGTTCATCTGAAAAGTTATTAGAATGATGATTGTAGGAAATTACCCGTGCACGGTAATAAATGATGTGAAATAGAAAGGAGTAAAAGGATGTCTTGGTTAACAAAATGGTCTTTTAAGAACAAAGCTGCAATTATTCTAATGTCACTTATCATTCTAGTAATGGGGGTAGTAAGTTATTTCCGGTTACCGATGGAATTTCTCCCATCAGCGGATCAGCCATATTTATCGATTGTCACTATAGGAGAAGGTATGGACGCGAAGTCGATGGAGGAGCAGGTAACAACACCAATAGAAAATGCAGTAGATCGTGTAAATGGAAGGACCGATATGTTTTCCACTACGGGTGATGGATACTCGTCTATCCAACTATATGTTGAGTCTAGTATCGATAAGAAAGAAGCAAAGAGAGAAATTGAAGAAGCGCTAGCAAACGTTCCACTACCTCAAACGGTGATGAAGCCCAATATTGTTCATCTGAATACGTCTATGATCCCTGTTTCTTATATGGGCATTACGTTTGATGAGGGCATAAACCCGACGACAATCCAATTTGCAAAAGAGGAAGTTGTCCCTGCCTTTAAAGAGATTGATGGAGTAGCAGATATTCAAACAAGTGGTGTCATTCCAACCTATGTATCTATTTCATTAGACGATAAAAAGATGGCAGAAAAGAACATATCATTAGAAAGTATTTTACCCATTTTACAAGGGCAACCCATCTCGACAGCTGTCGGGGAAAAAAATATTGATGGTAAAACGTCAAATATAAAAGTTGTAGGTGATATTGATTCACTTGAAAAATTAAAAGAGACGCAAATTGCTCCAAAGACTGCTTTAGAAGATGTCGCAACCATTCAAACAGAAAAACAAGAAAATAATATAACGAAATTAAATGGAAAAGATGCCCTCCTACTCGTAGTCACGAAGGATGGAAGTTCAAATGCTGTAACCATTAGTAAAGAAGTAGAGCGAGTGGCAAAAGAAATAAATGATCAATACCAACACCTAGAAGCGACTGTCATGTTAGCGTCAGCAGATATGGTCGAATCCTCTGTTCATAGTATGATAAAAGAAGTATTACTCGGTGCGTTGTTTGCGACAATTGTGATTATGTTATTTTTAAGAAATGTAAAATCCACACTCATTACAATCGTTTCCATCCCATTATCACTTGGGCTTACTTTATTTTTATTAGCACAGTCTGGGGTTACGTTAAATGTGTTAACACTTGGTGGAGTAGCGGTTGCGGTTGGACGATTAGTAGATGATAGTATCGTTGTAATCGAGAATATTTTTAGAAGAGCACAATCTGAAAGGTTCACCGTTCCTATGGTGGTTGATGCAACAAAAGAAGTAGGATCTGCTATCACATCTTCTACCTTAACAACCGTTGCTGTTTTCTTACCAATGGGATTACTTGAAGGGAGCTTACAAGACTTTTTATTGCCTTTCGCCTTGACGATTACGTATTCGCTTTTGGCGTCTCTTGTTGTCGCGGTCACTGTTGTACCAATAATGAGTGCAGGTTTACTAAAGAACTCGACAATGAAAGAGCATAAACCATCACTTAGATTTAGAAGATTTCTAACATGGTCATTAAATCATAAATGGGTGATCATGTTAACGTCAATTGTTCTATTTGCTGCTTCCATTGGGGCATATATCGTTTTACCAAAAGGGTCTGTGAATAAACCGAAAGCTGATTATGTTTATGTTACATTAACATATCCTAATGAAACACCAATAGAAAAAGTGAAGAAAGAAGCTCTTAAGCTAGAGGGATATATTCTTCAGCAAGAAGAAGTGAAAAGTGTGTATACTCAGTTGGGAAACTCAGAGGACGATGCTAAATTCGGTTCAGTAAGCAGTCCAACTGAGACAATGTATATGGCCATTTTAGAAGAAGAAGCTAATGTAGGCCCTTTTATAAAAAAAGTAAATGATCAAAAAAATGAATTTACTGGTGCTATCCTCGAGGCATCTGAAGCAACCATGATGGGAGGGGGGCAAACCTCTATTACCATTGATATCATTGGAAATGAGGTTGAGAGCCTAGTAGATCTTTCAGAAGATATTACAAGTGAAATAGACGAGATGGCAGGGGTGGAAAAAGTCTCAACGAATCAAGAAGAAACGAAAACTGTCTATTCCTTTGTCGTAGATCCAAGTCTTGCTAAAGCAGATCAGATTGCTCAACAGGCATCTGTCATGTTAAATCAAACACCCCTTGGAACAATCGAGTTAAATGAACAACCAACAATGGTGATGGTTGAACCAATTTATAACCCAGAAACAAAACAAGAGCTTGCGGATGTTCCGATTATGACAGCAGAGGGAATGGCAACCATTTCGGATGTTGCTGAATTAAAGAAAGTAAAGGAGCCTACAAGTGCTTTTCATAAGGATGGAGACCAATATATAAGAATTACTGCAAATGTCGATCCTGATAAGTTATCAACCATCGCAACAGAAATCAATTCAACCATTTATGGTGACAAGAATACTAAGGGCATGGAGATACCTGATAGCATAGACGTCGTCATTGGTGGGGCGAGTGCAGATCAACAAAGTGATTTTAATGATCTCTTTATGACGATGTTAGCATCCATTGGGATTGTTTTTCTTATCATGGTGATAACGTTTAAAACAATTCGTGCACCTATTGCGATATTATTCTCTTTACCACTTGCTACAATTGGAGCTATTTTAGGAATAATCATTAGTGGAATTTCAGTGGATGTAACAGCTTTACTCGGGGCATTAATGCTCATTGGTATTGTTGTGACAAATGCTATCGTCTTTTTAGATAGGGTTAAACAAAATGAAAAGACAATGAGTATTCGAGATTCCCTTATTGAAGCTGCTACAATCAGAATGCGTCCAATTATTATGACTGCTGTAGCAACCATTTCAGCTATGCTCCCTCTTCTATTTAAAGAAGCAGAAACAGGTAACTTAGTATCAGCTAGCTTAGCCGTCGTTGTCATTGGAGGGTTAAGCGTAGCAACTTTATTAACATTAGTTGTTATTCCTGTTGTGTATGAGTTGTTACACTTTAGGACCGTGAAAAAGCAAATGATCAATCAACTAAAGGGTCAAGAGGATGTAACCTTTTAATCAGATTTAAATGGTAGAAATCACTTTATAAAAACGATAAAAAAGAAGCGGCTGAGGGATGAGTACTTAGTCAATGGTAGACTCGAATTATTAGGTGATATTTAATGAATATCTTCCCTAATAGTTCGGGTCTTTATTTTTTTAACCTTAGATTCTTTATTTGTGCATCCCGGTGCGGAAGGTCTTCACTCCTGTGGGGGTAGAGGAAAGCCTAATAAGACTTGTAAAGAGAACCTGGATGTAGAGTACTAGTTTGTCCTTAGATTCTGTTTTGTAGGATAAGTGAGCTAGGAATTTATGACTAATAATCCGTTAGTTTTTTTACAAATGTAAAGCAAATTTAGTCGATTTATAGTATAATTGTAAACGGATACAAAAGACACTTTACATTTTCTTTACATTAAATTGATCTTTTTATCTCTAATGTTGAATAACTGAAATGATTATTTAAGGTGTTGGAGAATGTCTAGGTCTATATACCTGAAAGAAGAAGAGTTTGATTGAGAAGAATATATTTTTACAAATAGTACAGAAAATCCCGTTTGTTTAAAGACTACTAGATAATAAGGGGTGAAAAAGAGTGAGGAAACAAAAAGGATTAGAGAGAAATCGATTAAAGGCACCAAAGGAAAAAATGAAAAAAGAAGCTAGAACGAATTTTTTGAACATGCCTTCAAGCATTAAGGGAATGACGTTAAAGTCTAGAATTATCATGTTTTCGCTATTATTTACCATTATTCCAAGTATTATTATAGGTAATGTTGTGTACTTCGTTTCGAAGAATACCATTGAAGAAAAAGTATCTGCTATGAATGAAGAAATCGGTGAACAGGTGACAAAGAATGTTAATCACAAATTGAATGAAATTGATAATTTAACACTTGTTCCTTTTTCAAATATGGATTTAATAGAATCCTTAAAAACAGATGAAGGGTTAACCCAATACGAAGCTTTTTCGAAGCAACGAACTGCTGCTGAATATTTTTCAAGTATTTCTTTCACAAATGAACATGCAAAATCCATGTTCTTTATCAATAAGGAAAAGGATATTTATGGAGAAACTAATTATATCAATTCCTTAAAGATTGAAACGTTCATTACCGATGTTCTCGAGCAAGATGGTGAAGGTGTTTCAAGATCGAATACGTGGATTACAGGCTACGAAGGTAACTATGATTTAATGTATATTTATCGTGATGTGGAGAGAATTGGTTCGCTACTATTAGTAGCAAGTACAGAAGTGTTTAGTGAAGTTTTTAAAGATAGTGCAGATGAAAAAGGACGGGAGATCTCCATTATAGGTGGAGATGGAACGATTATTTCGAGTAATAATGAGAAGTTGATGGGAACGACATACGAGCCTTTAAAGGATTCAAACGATAACCTCGTCTCGTCAAATGAAAGCGAAAATGGGTGGCAGGTCGTTGTTTCGACTTCAAAATCCTACTTATTTAAAGAGATTGAAAATGTAATATATCTAGTATTTATAATTATAGTTGTTTTTGTATTGGTAGGACTCATTGCGAGTATTTTATTAGCAAACAGCCTCACAAGACCAATTGTGAATATAGTATCCATTATGAAAAAAGCAGAAAAAGGTGACTTAACACATCGAGCTGATTACTTATATAAGAATGAAATAGGTCAGCTTGGTCAAAGCTTTAATACCATGATTGATAACATAAAAGTTATGATTGAAGAAAATAAAAAAGTTTCTGCATATGCCGTAAATCGCGCTCATGACCTAGAGAGAATTTCTGCTGAATCTGCTTCAGCATCTGAACAGATTGCTTCAGCGATAGAGGAAGTAGCAAAAGGGGCAGTTAGTCAAGTCGATTATTCTGAGAGAACAAACCGCGAAATGAAAGAGCTATCAAGTGAAATCAACGAAGTTTCTAATAATATGACAAGAGTCTCAGAAATTACGGAAACAACTAAAACACTTAGTAGTAATTCTATCAAAACGATTAATGAGCTTACCGAGAAGAATAAAGAAATGGGTACGAATATAGGACAAGTAGATGTCACGATGGATGGACTGAATAAAGAAATAGCGCAAATTAAGGATATTGTTGAAATGATTAAAAATGTGAGTGAAGAAACAAATTTACTTTCCTTAAACGCGAGTATTGAGGCAGCTAGAGCAGGAGCTGCAGGAAGAGGATTTGCAGTTGTAGCAGAGGAGATACGTAAGCTAGCTGATCAAACAAAATCATCCTCTATGAGAATTGAAACCGTAATTGCGAGTATTCTCAATCAAACGAAGAAATCAGTAGAGCTTGTGAAAATGACAATCACGCTTTTTAAAGAGCAAACAACGTCTATTACAAATACAAAGGATGCGTTTGAGAACATTTTAGAAGGAACAAATGCTATTATTGATGAAATTAATTATGTAGAGGCTTCAATTAGTAAGATTAATGTAAACAAAGAAAAAGTAGAAACGGCTATAAATGAAATGGTAGAGGTAGCTGAAGATTCCTCTGCCACTACAGAAGAAGTGACAGCGACAACCGAGGAACAATCAGCAGCTGCTGATGAACTTGGTCATCTTGCTTCAAGCTTATCAACGACTGTATTAGAATTAGAGAAGACGATTAATAAGTTTAAAGTGTAATATCCTAGTCAAGTGCCTAGATCATTTTCTAGATGATTTACATAATGTAGGTGTAGATGATCTGGGAGGTGTTACTATGAGTGAAAAGGGTGGATATGCAGGAGGATTTGCTTTACTTGTTGTCCTATTTATCTTATTAATTATTGTAGGTGCTGGTGGATACACTGGTGGCTATGGTGCAGGAAGACCAGGTTATGGATACGGATATTACTAGAATATGGCATTGGTAATGTCTCATCGTAATTTTTATCCCTTTATTGGTGATAGTGAGAAGGTTTAAGATTCCTGCGGGAAGCGAGAATGCCTGTAATGTGAATCAAGAACTGCGGATAAAACGAGCCAAAAATAAGGTTTGCAAGGAGGGTGACTCAAAAGGTTGTTAAATAACGACCTTTTGAGCACCCTTTCTTTCTGAAGTAATCGGTGTTTCTTTAAGCTTTCTTCTAGCCCCGCGGAAGGGGGCGGACTTTTCCTCTTCTTCAAGGATTTGCTCAATTTGTAAAGCCAATTGACGATATTGGTCATCTAAACTTTTTTCGTATTTTTCTGTCGCTTTTCTCCAAACAAATGTATATTGATTTGCATGATTTTTTTGTTGTTTAATTATTCTTTAAAAAAGACTGTTTTCGTAGGGGTTTTGCTTCTATGAATACAATTTTAGATCGATAGTGGAATGGAGCGTAAGACACTTGACTCCTGCGGGAAGTGAGGAAAGCAAGTGACTGGAGCGCAATGGAACGTCCCGGTTTTTACGTTAACTGAATTAAAAAGATAAAAGTATGAAAAGAGGCTAACCCAAGGTCTAAAATCTAGACTTTTGGGTCAGCCTCCTTTTGTAATGATCTTACTACCGCTTTATCACGTACTAAAACACGAGAAAGGAAGAGAAAAAGATGATCATCAATCCCATTCGATTTTCTAAACATAACCAAAGCTATGTTATACGCTCTGCAACAATAAGTGATGCAAAAAGCCTTTCGGAAGTAAGATTACAAATTGACGGAGAAACAGAATATTTTGACCGTGTACAAGGTGAGCACTACATAGATGAATATGAATATAAAGAAATCATTGAAAGAGATAGAAAGAGCGATAAAAATCTTTTATTAGTAGCTGAAGTAAACAATGAAATTGTCGGATTTCTTCGTTGTATAGGAAATGACTTGAAAAGAACCTCTCATAAAGTTGAATTTGGATTAGGAGTAGTAAAGGAACATTGGGGCATTGGAATTGGTAAAAATCTTCTCCAACAATTCATAAAATGGGCTGATTGTAATGGAATTAGAAAGATAACACTACAGGTTTTAGAAACAAATAAAAAGGCAAGGACGTTGTATGAAAAAGAAGGTTTTATAGTAGAAGGAATTTTACGCGATGATAAGCTCCTATCAGGTAACTATTATCAAACAATAATAATGGGAAGAATTCGCCCGTGATCAATATATGGAGAAGCTAGGAAAAAAGCAGACACCTTTCGGTACAATCTATTGTGTACACTAGATAAATTAGTGTGTGTATATAGTTGTTACGATAAGGTGCCAGGCACTTCTATCCCAGCCTCTCAATGGTCTAAATCACTGAACACCAGCAGCTATTTTAATGCTTTTTTGGTGATAAGGATCAATTCTTCCATCTTTATGCCGAGTAGAGTTTTTGAAATGAACATCAAAGTGCCCTGTTATTCCGTTGTTTTTAATATATTCCACATCATGCGGATAAAAAGTCATGCTAGCAGCAAGCTTTCTTTTATCTACCTCAACAAGGACAGGACGAGTTGTCCAGCTAAATCCTCCCCAAATACTCTTTGCAATGGCTGTATCTGTTTTGCTAATGGTTTCACAATCAGCGTGATTTGCTCCAATTGTTCGTCTAATGTTGAAGCTTTTTCCGGTTTGGAGATCTGTAATTGTAACAGTCTTACCTATTGGGAAAACATATTGAGCTTCTGTCCACCAATCTAAATACTCTCCATGACGTTCACTGACTGTTTTTTGCACGGCAATTTGATGGACTGGAACGGTAAGCTTTTGTCCTATTGAAAGGGTACTAGATGTAGATAGTCCGTTCACTTTTAACAGTTCTCTTTGTGGGATTTCATATTTCACACTAAGATCCCAAATAGTATCTCCTGATTTTACAAGATGTGTTGTATAGGTCAAAGTATTCTTTGATAGGCTTTGCTCAGTTTCCTTTGAAGGTGAAATTGGGCTTTCAATGGTTAAGGCTTGACCAACGACAATGAAAGGAGTCACCATATTATTTACCTGCATGATCTTCTCAGTTGTTGTGTTGTAGTTCTTTGCGATTTCCGATAGTGTATCCCCACTTTTAACAGTGTAGGTCTGTAGAGTAGGAATAGCTTTTAAGCGAAGTTCTTGATTTAAATAGATGGTATCGCTTTGTAAGCTGTTTATTTCTTTTAAGGATTCAACATTGAGACCGTATCTTTTGGCAATGCCTGACAATGTATCACCGACTGTCACCTTGTAGACATCAGGAATTCCATCTTTTTTAGTAGGCTCCTGGATAGATGGTGATGCACTAGGGATGGTGAGGACTTGGCCTACATAGATCCTATCGGAGGATAGTTCATTACTGTTCTTTATGGCATCAACAGATTGACCGAATTTTTTAGCAATAACAGATAAACTATCGCCACTTTTAACTTGATAGGAAAGTGAGTCATCAGGCTTCTGTATTTCGGACGTTTCGGGTTCTAACGTAGACATGTTTAATCTTTGTCCTATATGAATAAGATCTGATGATAATCGATTTATCTTTTTGAGTGATTCTACAGAAGTATTGAATTTCTTAGCAATAACGGATAAACTGTCCCCTGGCTGAACCGTATAATAAGCGGTTTTGACAGATTGATTTTGTTCATCTATTGCTCCTGGTTTGGTCGTAATCGGAATGAGCAAGGTTTGCTGTAAATAAATTGTGTCTGTAGATAGCTCATTTATATGTTTTAACTTCACAGCTGTCGTCTGATAGTTTTTAGCAATGCCTGATAATGTATCCCCAGATTTCACGGTATAATGAATGAGAGGAATATGTATCCTTTGTCCAACATATAGTAAATCAGTTGTGAATTTGTTATATTGTTTTAATTCATGTGTAGAAATACGATATTTTTTTGCAATCATACTAAGGGAATCTCCACTTTTTACTGTATAGGGTATGGGTTGAGTTTCTGTTTGACTTAATGAGGCTGCTTTTACAGTCGTTTTAGATTGTAAAGCTCCAGTAAAGGAAAACATACAGACAAAGATCCCGCCTACGACGACTTTGATAGCATTGATTTTAAGATCTGGAAACCGACGAATTGCGTATTCTTGAATTTGTTCTTGATGTGATGTCGAAACAGCTGTGCCTAATTCTGTAGCAAATTCTGTATCAAAGTCTGAAAGGTAGAGTGTTAAGGTAACACCTTCTGTTTCTTTCTCAATATGATATTTCGATAAAAAGTTCATAAGATCATACCTCCTTCTCTTAGTATGAAAGAAAGACCTTTTCATTATCCTTACTTTTGCTGTTGATAATTTGTTATAGGTCATTGTGTTGGTATAGAAATAGCTTGTATAATAAAAGAGAGCGCTTTAATAATGGAGTTGATAAAAATGCGATCAACAGTACATACTTTAGGCTTTACAGGTGTTTTGGAAGGGGTCTCCTATCTAGTGTTGCTTTTAATTGCTATGCCACTAAAGTATATGTTTGATTACCCTATGGCTGTCACCGTTGTTGGAGGTATGCACGGATTCTTATTTGTTGCCTATGCCCTAATGGTTGCAATTGTTCTGTTTCAAAAGAGATGGACTTTCTTATGGGCAGTATGGGCAGTATTTTTGGCATTTATTCCCTTTGGTACTTTCTATTTAGACAAGCAATTAAAAACAAAAAGGTAAAAAAGCTGACGTATGTTGGCTTTTTTTTAGTAGGAGATACTTTCGTTTCCTCATTGTCCGACATCTCTCTGGCACATAAGGGTGCTATCTTATAATCAGCAGGTACCTTAAAGGAGATGGTCCGATTTTCCATTCGTTTTGCAATGCTGAAAAAAGGATGGAAACATTTATTTTGAATAGTCCTAGGGGGTATACTAAAATAGAGATATGAGGTAAAAAAGAGGGGGACGTTAGATGAGCTCAGAGTTTAATGATCAAAGCTGTCATGGACAGGGACATACAGAGCAAAGAACAAGTCACCATTCAGATAAAGTAAAGAAGAATTTAATTACTCGCTTAAATCGAATTGAGGGCCAAATACGAGGAATAAAATCTCTTATTGAAAAGGATACGTATTGCGATGATGTTATTACACAAATTTCCGCAACTCAGGCAGCACTTAATGGAGTAGGAAAGCTTCTTTTAGAAGGTCATTTACGTACATGTGTTGTTGAGCGAATCCAAGAGGGCGATGAAGAAATCATTGATGAATTGTTAGTAACGGTTCAAAGATTAATGAAAAAATAGGAGTGATGAAGGTGGAAAATAGTACATTAAAAGTTGAAGGAATGTCCTGTAATCATTGTGTACAAGCAGTTGAGGGAAGCGTAGCAAAGCTAACTGGTGTAGAACGTGTAAAAGTAAACCTAGAGAACGGAACAGTAGACATTGAATTTGATTCTAAGCAGGTTACACTTGAGCAAATAAAGGAAACCATTGACGATCAAGGCTACGAGGTCGTTTAATGAAAAAGAGGTTGGGTTAAAACTCAATCATTCTTTAAAAAGACAAACGATTATCGTATGACACATTGTTACTTATTAATATGTTGTGGTGGAAGAACAAGTACGTTCCATTCCGCTGCCACTTGCTTTCCGCGGGGCAAAAATGAACTGCTTTTTCCTAGGGAGGAAGCTTTAGCCTTATCGGCTACGTCTGTGGGGTCTCACCCTTTCCTCTACCTCCCGCCGGAGTCAAGTGTCTTTTCGCTCCATTACACTAGCGATTACCAATCGTATACATAAATAATAAATGTAGGAACAAAGAATAAAAACCGAACGATATGGGAGACTTTCATTAGAAAATCACCTGATCGTTCGGTTTTCTCATTAACTAAAAACACTTATGTCGCAGCCTCTCTTTGCTCTGCATGCTTAGGAAGCGTTAAAAATTCATTCCTAGTAGGTAAGCGCTTCAAGATCTAGCCACATACCCTTCGCGTTTTACTTCTTATTGTATAAAATTAATCATGTCAACCATCTTATTACATGCTTGAATTTGAGTTAGATTGCATCTTTTCTTGCTCAGCAATGATGTCTTTATCCTCAGCGTTATCACGTGTTACCTTCTGTGTTAAGATTGCACCCACAGCAACTAAAATCATCACAGCAATATAGTAGCCTTTTTCATTTAATTCAAGACTTGTTTCATTATAAAGTCCAATACAAAATAGAGCTACACCTGCAAAAAATGTAAAGTACGCAACACCGGTAAATGCTGCGGTATTTCTCCTACGATATTTCTGCATATCATCACCTCATTTGGATTTAAATACCATACAGACTAAATATATCATAAAATAAATTTTGTGAAATATAAAAAATAACAAAGATGTAAAAAAAAGTGTATGTTCATTATGCTACTTGATTTGTTTCCAAATATGTGTAAAATAAAGACTATACTTATACCTAATTATTCGAGGTAGGTGATTTGATGTTTGATCGAGAATTAATAAAGGGGAGTACATCCTTAATATTGCTTCAACTTTTAGATGAAAAAGATATGTATGGCTATGAGCTCGTTAAAGAAATGGAAAAGAGAAGTGGCCATTCTCTTGAAGTAAAGGAAGGAACACTTTATCCTGCACTTCATAAGCTTGAAAATAAAGGCTATGTAGAAACATATTGGCAAGAGCAACCGAAAGGACCAGCTCGTAAATATTATTCTATTAAAGAAGAAGGAAAAGAAATCTTAAAGGAAAAAACAAGAGAGTGGGGCAAATTTGTTAGAATGATAGACGGAATTATTGGGAGGGAATCGCTGTGAGTCCCAAGGAACAATATTTACGAGATCTTGAGAGAGCCTTGCCTCATTCATTTTCAAAACACGAGATCCTTAAAGAATATGAAGCACATATTGTAGAGAAGCAGGCAGATTACCCAGAACGAACGATAGAAGAAATTCTTGAGGCGATGGGAGATCCGGTGGAAATTGCACAACAGTTTGAAATAGGTCAACCTGCTCAAAAGAGCTTTGTCAGCAAAAATTTTGTTTTTTGTAATTTTATGTTCTTTTTTATAGGGGGCTTACTTACATTTTGCTACCATATGTATGAGGGTTCTTTATTCTCAGAAGCCTGGGGAATTCTTGCTCGCGTTCCGCTAACCATTGTTGTTGTATACACGCTCTTTTGGATGCTTCTAGGATTTGAGATTGGACGTGAATATGGTGCTCTAGGTAAGAAGATTTTTTCAAGAACATTTTTCATGTGCTTACTCCCAAATGTCTTGCTTATGTTCATGACATTGTTTGAATTGATTCCAGTACAATGGTTTCAACCATTTTTAACACCTGCTTTTATCTATATTTGTGTTGTTATGACATTTTTGTTATATCCAATAAGTAAACTGTTCTATTATCTAGGCATGTATCGTTCAGTATAAGGTGGGTTTTAAGTTTATTTCACTTAGAACTCACGTACTTTTATCTAATTTCGACTATATACATAGAATTTCTATGTATATTTCTACACGCACTAATACATAGTAATTCTATGTATAAAAGGAGAGAATGATATGCAATTGACAGCACGAAATAGTATTCTTTGTTTTTCATGTGGAGTATTGTTTCATTATTTTTTTTACAATAAGGGAGTTGGAGTTTCTTATCCTCTTTACGTTTTCTATCTTTATTTGTTGTTTTTCCTAGTAGTAAAAAACAACAAGGAAAAACAAACTATCTTTGATTACCTGATGTTAGGGGCAGTTCTATTCCTTTCAATGAATGTTGCCTTATCTTCTAATTTACATTTTCATGTTCTGAATATTTTATTGGTGCCGCTATTAATGTTTGTTCACATGATCCATTCTAGGAGGTGGGATGTAAAGCAATGGAGTAATCGATTGTTTGTTCACTCTCTTTTCCTAACTTTTTTCGAATCTGTAGGCCAATTCTTTAAATTATTTAAAGTCGTTCAATGGGTAGGGAAAGGCTTCGCTACTAATGAACGTTATCAAACTATAAAGAAAGTGGGAATTGGCTTTCTCATTTCAGTTCCACTACTTTGGGCTGTTCTCTTTTTACTTATATCATCAGATCAACAGTTTGAACTTTTACTTGGGCGAATACCAGACTATTTATATCAGGCAAATATGGGGAGTATCTTCTTTCAGATTGTACTTGTCCTGTTTGTGTCATTCGCTATATATGCTTTCTTTATTGTTTTAGCTAGACCACTTGTGTTTAGTGGAGAACAGAAACAGTCTATTCCTATAAAAATGGATAAAATTATTATTAGCACGATCCTTTTATTAGTGAACATTGTGTATTTATTGTACACAGTTGTACAATTTACCTACTTCTTTAACAGTGACCCTGCTAGTGCGTCACTTAACTTTACGTATGCTGAATATGCAAGACGTGGCTTCACTGAGTTAACCTTTGTAGCAGTGATTAACCTAGGTATCCTCTTTGTCGTAACACATTTAGGGAATGCGGAAACCCCTACTTTACCAAGGATAATTAAGATTTTGTTAAGCTCTCTTGTTCTATTTACCTTTGTTATGTTGGCTTCAGGTTTTTTTCGATTATCTTTATATGAGCAAGCGTATGGATATACCTATTCTCGTGTTCTTGCCCATAGCTTTATGATTTTACTAGGTATGCTTCTATGTATAGCTATGTATAAGGTGTTTAATGAGAGATGTAAACTTTTAAGAGCTATGTTCGCTGTGTCCTTAATTGGGTATGTGGTGATAAATTATGTCAATATTGATCAGTTTATTGTAAAGAAAAACCTGGAGCGGTATGAGGCAACGGGAAAACTAGATTTTGACTACCTAGACTCCCTTTCGGATGATGCAATTCCCTTATTAGTTGAACTACAACATGATCGAATGGATGACATGTTGATTGTAAAATATTACGAGAGGCAAAATGACGCTACAACTTGGCAGTCTTACAATGTTTCAAGGGAACGAGCAAAATCTAAGCTAAAAGAGTGGAGAGAGGAAAGAGGAAGTTAAAAAGGTTTATTTAAGAAGGTAAAGTAACGAGGCTGGGACAAAACAAAGAGCCAGGCACCCTCGAATACAATCTATTGTGTACACTAGATAAATCAGTGCGTACATATAGTCGTTACGATAAGGTGCCAGGCACTTCTGTCCAAGCCTCGTTGTTAGTCACTATTTTTGAGGTTTTTTTGCTAGTAAGGATGCAATGACCGCAGCAATCGGTAAAATTAAGGTGATCAGTAAAATCTCAGTATATCCATGGAAAAGATCAAATGCTACACCAAATGGTAAAGGACCGAATGCAGAACCAATCACCATCATTGTCATAGCAATACCCTTAATACTTCCAATGTGCTGTCTACCGAAATAGGTCGGCCAAACAATGGAGAGAGTAATTCTTTCCACTCCTCCGGTTATTCCCCAAACAACCCCAAATAGTATCGCCATTAACAAAGTATCTGTAAAAAGCATAATTACGATCATAATCATTTCACCGATAAAGATGAGTGCGAGCAATATGTTGACCTTTACTCGTTCTAAAATGAATCCAGAAATAAAGGTGATGGGAAACCCGAGAATGGCCATTAAGCTTAAAATCATGGCCGCAATAGCGGGTGACATTCCACCCTCACCAAGAATGGATACTAGATGAAAGGTCAGTCCTGTATTGACTAATGCAGGAATAGCAACAATGAATAGGAGTAACCAAAATGTACTTGTTTTTCTGGCCTCCTGTAACGTCCAATTTTCCTCAAGAACTTCTTCAGGCTGATTCATTCCTTCTTGTTGAGGAGTGATTTTTGTATCATCAGGTAATAAACCTATATCCTCTGGTTTATTTCGAATAAAAAGAAAAGCAAGTGGTAAAAAAATTAGCAATAGCAATATGCCCCAAACCACCCATGTTGTTTGCCAATTATAATGAGTAATTAACCAAGCATTGATGATTGGTAGTGCCGCAGAACTGACAAAACCACCAATTGCCATAAAGCTAAAGGCACGCCCACGATATTTAATAAACCACTGGGGCACAAGCGTATTGGGTAAAAGTGACATGGATCCCTGACCGAATAAACGAATAAGAAAAAAACCAATAAATAGCATGATTACATTTGAAACAAAGCTATTCCAAAAGCATGCAAATGCAAGCATACCACCAATTACAATGGCCATTTTCCTTTGTCCGTACTTATCAATCATACGTCCAACAAGAAATAAGAGTAAGCCAGCTAGTAAGGTAGCTGTAGAATAAATCGAAGAAACCATTGATCGGCTCCAACCAAATTCTTTTATGTATTCATCAATAAATAATGATATGGAATAGGTTTGACCAGGTCCAGAAAAAAAGACGGCAAGGGCTGATAGTAGGACAATGACCCATCCGTAGAAAAAAGAAGTATTCACCGGAGCCTTTTTCGATGAAAATCTTTGTTGTAGAAAAGACATAAACATTCCCCTTTCGATGCACATTGTAAATTATAACAGTTTTAGTGCGATAATATGTTAATAGAGTTGGAAAAAAGTAGATGGAAGGATATCGTTATTGATAAAATAATAGAAGGAAGATAATAAGGGGGAGCATATAATGAATACAAAGGATATTGAAGAATTAGACATAGCGTATATTTCATCCTTTGCTACTAAAATAGATACAAGCTGGGGATATTTGTTTTTCAACGAGGACCAGCCTGATTACTATGATGCGAATCATGCGAATATATCTACCTATACTGGTCACTATGAAGAAATTATTGAAGAAGTTGTTACGTTTTATCAGTCGAAAAAACTTATTCCGAGATTTTACCTCAGTCATTATGAGGAGCATCAGGATTTCGTAGATGCCTTAAAACAAAGAGGCTTTGGTTTTGAAGAATTTGCTAGCCCTGTTCAGCTTTGGACAAAGAAGGTATATGTTAAGCAGGATCCCCTCGTTTCCATTGAAAAAGTGACAAAGGAAAATAAACAGGTAGCGATTGATATAGAGTGTGAAATTCCTGAGCTAGGAGGATCTATTAGAAAAAAGGCTTTTGAACAAGAGTTCCAGCATTCGGGATATACGCATTATTTATTGAAATATAACAATATTCCTTGCTCTACGGCTTGTGTATTTGAACATGAACGAGATGCACGATTAGAAAGCGTTGCGACGTTAAAGGATTTCCGAGGAAAAGGGTTAATAGGACAGCTTATTCATTCTATTCAGCAGGAGGTTGAACAGAAGGATATAGAGCGGTTATGGGTTATGCCTATTAACGAAAAAGTGGAAAAGGTCTATATGAAATCTGGCTTTGAAACGATCTTAACCATGATGGGTGGCCACGCATTCTTTGGTGGAAAGAGCTTAGAAGATGTTAGAAAAGGCTTGTGATTGACAACAAACTAGAGATGAACTATGATAAGGGTAACAAATTTTAGGAGATGTGTTTTGTGAGGGTTACTGTTCTTAACTAATCGAAGTTAATACTTCAACTGCAGATCGTAATGTGAAAAATCTTTACCTTGTAAAGGTTTATTTACCTATTCCTTCTGTAGTGAGTTAAGAACAATACGGTGATTCTACACAAATGTAATCTCTTGCATAGTGACCGAACCTATCCGTGCTTGTTTAAGCACGGTTTTTTTATACCATTCAAAGGGATAAGGTAGGCTTGAATGAGTTAGGTCAGTATGTCGTTTATACGAGAGGTTTAAAGGTGATGAGCAGCCATGTTCATCACCTTTTTAATTTGTAAGGCACTGTTAATCTTGATTGTTAGCACATTGTGGTTTGAAGTGGAGCAACAACCAGATTTAACAGATTCATTGGGTCAAAGCCTATGATAAATACTCTCTCGTTCCTATTAACTATAATGGAGGAAAAAACGTTGAACCAAAAAGCAATGACTAGTCTGGAATTTAATAAGATCTTATCACTACTTAGTGAGTACGCAATGAGTGAAGGAGCGAAGCAAAGGGCATTAGAATTAAGACCAATATCAGATGAACAAAAAATAAAAAGGTGGCTGAATGAAACAACAGAGGCAAGTAAAATCGTCGAACGATCATCAAGTATTCCGGTTCATTCCCTTCATGGGGTTGAGCAAATCGTTAACCTAATAGATAAGGGATATATTCCGACTCCAGATCAGTTTGAATTTTTACATGCCTTTTTAGACAGTGTGAAAAAAATAAAAAAATTCATGATAAAACAGGAATACCATGCTCCAACGATTAGTTCCTATGCTTATTCACTATATGAACTAGAGGAATTATCAAATGAGATTATCCGTTGTGTTCGCAATAACCAATTAGATGACTATGCAAGTCGGTTATTAGCTAAAACAAGAAGTAAAATAAGTACCATTGAGGAAAAGCTTAAAGCAAAATTAGCTCAAATCTTGAAGAAAACAGCGAGTTACTTACAAGAGGGAGTAATAACGGTTAGAAACGGGCGATATACCGTTTCTGTCAAACATGAATACAAACGAAAATTTCCTGGTACGATTATTGATCAATCAGCAAGTGGTCAAACCGTGTATATGGAACCGAATGAGCTCCAAAGGCTTCAAGATGAGCTTGCTTATTTGAAAATAGAAGAAGAGCTTGAAGTTCAACGTATTCTCGGTGAATTAACAGAATTAACATCAACATTTAAGCATGAACTACTCATCAATATAGATGGAATGGTTTCATATGATTTCATCTTTGCTAAAGCAAAGCTTAGTCATTCAATGAAGGCAAATGAAGTCATCATTCATAAGAAAGGTGGATTCTCTTTTAAAGATGCCAGGCACCCTCTTTTAGGGGAAGCTGCAGTTCCTTTAACGATGACATTAGGGAAAGATTATGATGCCTTAATTATTACTGGACCCAATACAGGTGGAAAAACGGTGACTATTAAGACTGTCGGACTATTAGTGATGATGGTTCAATCAGGATTACATGTTCCTGCAAGCCCTGAAAGTGAATGTAGTATTGTAAAAAATGTGTTTGTCGATATCGGTGATCAGCAAAGTATTGAACATTCACTAAGTACATTTTCATCACATATAACAAATGTCATTGGGATTTTGGAGCAAGCTCAAAGAGATACCTTGGTGATTCTTGATGAGATTGGATCAGGAACGGATCCGAGAGAGGGTATGGGATTGGCGGTCTCTATTCTTGAGCAGCTTTATCAATCTGGTGCGTATTTGTTAGCCACAACACATTATAGTGAAATTAAAGACTTTGCCGAAATGGCACCAGGCTTTGAAAATGGATCAATGGATTTTGATCTTGAGTCATTGCAGCCACTGTATAAGCTTCTTATAGGAGAAGGAGGCGAGAGTCAAGCCTTTTCTATAGCGAAGCGACTTGGGATGCCAGAACACATAATAAATAGAGCCAAAGAGATTTCTTATCAACAGCCTGAAGGAAAACAGCGAATTACACCAAAGATAAAAGAAAAAAGAGAACGAGTAAATGAGGAAAAAACAGTTAATGGTATGCCACAAATTATGTATAGACCAGGTGATGCTGTTTGGATTCCTCATATGCAAACAAAAGGAATTGTTCAGCAACGTGCAAATGAAGTGGGAGAGATCGTACTTATTGTAAGGGGTGAGAGAGTAAAACTGAATCATAAACGTGTTAAAACCTTTATTGAAGCAAAAGAATTATATCCAGAGGAATATGACCTTGATCAGATTTTTGAAGAAAAAGATGTTCGTAAGAAAAAGAAAATCATGAACCGAAAATATGTAGAAGGAATGAGAATTGAGTATAAAGAAGACGATAATATATGATAAACGAAAAAAAAGATCGGCAAACAAAGGAGACGTTTGCCGATCTTTTTTCAAAGATATCTGTAGACAATATGATGAGTGGAGAAGCATCAAGCTGCTAGAAAAAAAAAGTTTGTGAAAAACTTCACAAAAAAGTATTGAACTTTTTAGATAAGGGGATTATAATAAAGTCATCAAGTTGTTGTGAAATACTTCACAAACTATTATGTGAAATGTTTCACATAATAAAATTCTAGGAGGAACATATATGATGAAAATTGCTGTGATTGGAAGTACTCATGCTGGAACTGCTGCTATTACAAATATGGCAAAGCAATATCCAGATGCAACGATAAATGTTTATGAGAAGAATGATAACGTGTCTTTTTTATCTTGTGGAATTGCCTTGCACGTAGGTGGAATTGTAAAAGATCCAAATGGCTTATTCTATAGTTCTCCTGACGAATTAATGAAGCTTGGAGTAAATATGTTCATGCAGCATGAGGTAACAAATATTGATGTTGAAAGCAAAACATTGGTAGCGAAAAATCTGATTAATAATGAAATTGTAGAAGATACGTTTGATAAATTGGTGTTAACAACGGGATCTTGGCCTGTCATCCCTCCAATTGAAGGAATTTTAATGAAAAATGTATTATTATGTAAAAACTTTCATCATGCAAATACAATTATAGATAAAGCAAAAACGGCTGAAAGAATTGTCGTAGTTGGTGCGGGGTATATTGGGATTGAATTAGTTGAAGCCTTCGAAATGAGTGGGAAGGACGTAACGTTAATAGATGGTGAAGAGCGAATCTTAAGTAAGTATTTAGATGAATCTTTTACGGATGTTTTAGAGGAAGATTTTAAAAATCGAGGAGTTAAGCTAGCATTAGGTGAATCTGTTACAAGGTTTAAAGGTGTAGAAAACAAAGTAACTGCTGTAGAAACATCAAAAGGATTATATGAAGCAGACCTTGTTATCTTATGTATTGGATTCAAGCCGAATACCGATCTTGTTAAAGGTCAGATTGACATGCTCGAAAATGGAGCAATTAAGGTCGATGACTATATGAGAACAAGTAACAAAGATGTTTTTGCGGCTGGTGATAGCTGTGCGATTCGTTATAATCCTACAGGTGAGCATGCTTATATTCCACTAGCAACAAATGCCGTAAGAATGGGGACACTTGTAGCAAAAAACCTATTAAAGCCAACAATACGTTATATGGGAACTCAAGGTACTTCAGGTATTAAAATCTATGACCAAAACATCGCTACGACAGGATTAACTGAAACGACGGCATTACGTATGGGTATGAATGTGAAAAGTATCACAATATATGAGCATGATCGACCAGAGTTCATGCCAACTTATGAGGATATTCAACTTAAGGTTGTTTACGAGGAAGACACAAAACGGATTGTGGGAGCACAGGTAATGTCTAAGGTCGATGTTACACAATCAATTAATACGCTCTCAGTTTGTATCCAAAATAATATGACAACAGAAGAACTTGGGTTTGTTGATTTCTTCTTCCAACCACATTATAACAAGCCGTGGAACTTTTTAAACCAAGCTGGATTACAAGCGATGTCTTAAGGTGTAAGCTGGCTGTTGTAAAAACAGGTAGTATGAAAAAATGAAAATACTTGGAAAAGATAGAAACACCTCCAGCGTGAATTCATTTTGAATTCACGCTTTTTATTGAGATTATAACAAGTTGAAAAAGTAACCAAAAATTAAAGTGGAGAGAGTTCGTTCGGTAAATAAGGTGCCTATCAACAAAAAGTATATCGCTTTCTAAAATCCAAAAAAAGCCATACAATAGAAAGGTAGTTTATTTTTCGGAGGTGTGTGAATTGGATTATCGAATTGAAAAAGATACAATGGGAGAAATTCAAGTACCAGCTGATAAGTATTGGGGAGCACAAACTCAACGAAGTAAGCAGAACTTTAAAATTGGTCATGAAAAAATGCCAGTAGAAGTAATCAATGGATTTGCCATTTTAAAGAGAAGTGCAGCATTAGTTAATGAGGCACTTGGCAAATTACATAAGAATAAAGCCGAGGCAATTGTGAAAGCTTGTGATGACATCATTGGAGGAAAGTTAGCGGATCATTTTCCTTTAGTTGTTTGGCAAACAGGAAGTGGAACGCAAAGTAACATGAATGTAAATGAAGTTGTAGCAAGACGTGCCAATGAATGGCTTAAAGAGCAGAATCTTGAAGTAACGATTCACCCTAATGACGATGTAAATATGAGTCAAAGCTCAAATGATACATTTCCTACAGCTATGCATATTGCAGGAGTCATAGCACTGCATTCGAAGCTGTTTCCAGCAATTGATAAACTTGCTGATACACTCGATCAAAAAGTAGAACAATTTAAAGATATAGTAAAAATTGGTCGTACACATCTACAGGATGCAACGCCGTTAACATTAGGGCAAGAAATTAGCGGCTGGTCTCACATGCTTCATCAAACGAAGAAGATGCTTACTGAATCGGCTACCTATATGCATCATCTGGCGATAGGTGGGACTGCAGTGGGAACAGGTATTAATGCTCACCCGGAGTTTGGAGATAGAGTGGCGAAAGAAATTAGTCGCTTTACAAAAATAGAATTTATCTCGTCACAAAATAAATTTCATGCTTTAACGAGTCATGATGAAACGGTCTATGTCCATGGAGCTTTAAAAGCATTAGCGGCAAATACGATGAAGATTGCGAATGATGTCCGTTGGTTAGCAAGTGGTCCTCGCTGTGGGATTGGGGAAATCACCATTCCAGAAAATGAACCAGGTAGCTCAATCATGCCTGGTAAGGTGAACCCTACTCAAAGTGAAGCCTTAACGATGGTAGCAGCACAAGTAATGGGAAATGATGCAACAATTGGGTTTGCTGCTAGCCAAGGGAATTTCGAACTGAATGTATTTAAACCTGTGATTATTTATAATTTCCTTCAATCTGTCCAGCTGTTGTCTGACGCAATGGTTTCCTTTAATGATCATTGTGCTGTAGGAATTGAAGCAAATCTTCCTGTCATTGAAGGGTATGTAAAGGACTCGCTTATGCTCGTAACCGCATTAAACCCTCATATTGGGTATGAAAATGCTGCGAAAATTGCAAAGTTAGCACATAAGGAGGGTCTCACGCTTAAGCAAGCGGCTGTTTTGCTTAAATTACTTACTGAAGAGCAATTTGATGAATATGTGAAACCAGAAACAATGACATATCCTAAATAAGCAAAGGCTCTTCCTTAAGATTTGTTGCTATATCATCATCATTCACACGTAATCCTGAGGTAAGTAAGATAGAAAAGAGCTGCTCTACTTATATAGAAAAGTTTGAGTGAAAAAGGTCTGGTTCGTCATATAGACGCTATCAGACCTTTTTCATTCATCGTCTAATCCCTACTTCGGAATGTCAATATAAAAAGCAGCACCGTTGTTTTCATTGATGGCACGTACTTTTGCTTCATGCAAATCTGCTATTCGTTTCACAATATTCAAGCCTAACCCAAATTCTCCATTATTTCCTTTTTGGAATGGTTCGAACAATTTATCTAAAACACTCTCATCGATTGTTGGACCGTCATTCCAGATGCGCAAAACCCAGTAATGATTGTAGTCAGTTAGTGAGAGAGTAATATATTGTTTACTATAGCGGAGAGCATTTTCTACTAAATTTTCGATCAGTTTTTCCCATTGCTCAGAATCTCCTATAATTGTTGCTTCCTGAATAGTAAGCTCCCACTCCAGCTGAGGGCGGGCCCATTTAATTCTCTCTACTTCATCCATAAGAAGTTGATCTAATTGAAAGGGTGATTTTATAGGTTTTCGTGTTGAAAGAAAATCCAGCTTTGTTAAGTAGAGTAAATCTTTGATTTTTTTCTCCAGCTTCTCCGATTCCTCCTGAATAACTTCCATTGTATGAGGTAAATCTCCTTTTGGGAAAATACCATCTTGAACAGACTGAGCATATCCTCTAATGACCATGACAGGGGTTTTTAAGTCATGTGAAATATTTTGTAGCAAGGTTTGCTGTGCTTCATCTTTACGAACGAGCTGCTTGCGCATCGTTTCAATGGTTTGCCCAAGCTTGCCTATCTCGTCTTTGCGATCAACTTCAACAGGCTCATGCCAAGCTTGTTCAGAAATATTTGTAACATGTTTTTCTAATTGAACGAGGGGCTTGGACAAATAACGAGCGAGCCAGATAGAAGGAATCCAACTGAATAAAAAGACAATAAGCATCACGATCATTAGCTGTCGAAATAATGTGAAAACAAGATCGTTTCGATAAGAATCCCATGAGTACGATAATAAAAAGCTTGGCTCACCATTTACAATAATTTTTCGGATAACATAAAAGAGCGTTTGATTTTGTAAATTCTTTTCATACCGTTCAACAGAGTTTTCTTGATTTGCGGCTAATAATTGAGTTTGTGTAATAAAATCCTTAGGAAGTTCCTCGGAATAAAGGTAATAGCGACTTTGGATAGGAACAACTAAATGATCAACAGATCGGTCCTTTTGGTTTTCATTTTTTAAGGCACTTGGGTTACCATATTCAGTTAGAACAAGTTGTTCATTTTCAATTGTTTTATAAATTTCATTTGTGAAAAAACTACGTAACGTAGTAGGAAATAGGAAAAGAAGTAATAAAGAGATGACGAGTAAAATTCCAGAGAACACGAGCCAAATTTGAAAGGCTAATGGTTTATTTTTCATCCCTTTAACATCCTATAGCCAAATCCGTAGATGGTCTCAAGCTTTAGTTCTGGCATTTTTTTTCGGAGCCTTCGAACAAGATCATCGACTACTCGATCTGTACCAAAATAATCATCTCCCCATAGATTTGCTAAAATTTGTTCTCTTGAAAATGCCTGACCCTGATTATGCAGAAACAGCTGTAAGAGATCGAATTCTTTAGACGTAAGATTTACTTCTTCTCCCTCTAAATAGACGAGCCGTACCTGTTCATCAATGGTATAAGGGGGAAGGATTGTTATTGCTTGCTTCTCATGTTCTCCGTAAGTTCGAGATAAAAGCTTTTGTGCACGTATGATTAATTCTCTTGGTAGAAAAGGCTTCGAAATATAATCATCGCTCCCAAGCTCTAATCCTAGTACGCGATCAATATCGGCATCACGTGCAGAAATAAAGATAACTGGAACCTCAGGAGTTTTAGCTTTGATTTCTCGGATGAGCTGATAGCCGTCAACATCAGGCAGCATAATGTCTAAAATCCATATATGAGGGGGCTCGTTCATTAGGTTCCTTGCTTCTGCACCAGTCATACTAGAGGTAACCGTCCAGCCCTCGTTTTTTAAGTACATGGTTAATAATTCATTTAAATTCTTCTCATCCTCTACTAAATAAACGCGAAAACTCAAGTGAAACACTTCCTCTCTTCGTATTTATTATACAATGTCCAATTTGTTCCGTTGTTTTTTTTCACAATTTCCCACAATTCTTTCATTTTTCTCCCAAACTCTTTTTGTATTCTTACCTTAAGCAAAAGGCGTTTCTCATCCACTTTGTTGCTATTTTCGATTCATTTCAAAGAATATAGTCATCATTCACACATAATACCCAGTGGAGAATTCTGTACGTGGGACTTTAACAATCTATACAAAAAGCCTAGCAATAAGACAAGGAGTTAAGAGATATGAGAGCACTTCTATTTACGGGTATTTCATTACTATTTATTTTAATTATCATTGGTGGATTTGTCGTTTCACAAGGAGCATAAAACAGAAAACACATCATTTATGACAAGTAGGAGGAATATGAAATGGGTTATTACGATGAAACAGATAGTACAAGAGAAAAAACAAAAGAGCGTAAATCATTGAGACCAATTTTCTCATCTATAATTAGTGGAGTAGTTGGTGGGGCACTAGTCCTTGGCGTAACAACCTATACAAACCAAACCCCTGATCAGGTGAGTGTGACAAATCATGATAAGGCAGTAGAAACGGTGACGCAAAGCCAAAGTTCAAGCTCTGACAATACACCAACACAACCTGTTTCTCTTAGTACTAATTCTATCGCTGATATTGTCGATGCGCTATCACCAGGGATTGTAGGTATCACGAATTTACAAGCTGCTACTAGCAATCCATTTAGCAGGAGCCAAAGTGACAGTCAGAGTGTAGAAGCAGGAACTGGGTCTGGTTTTATCTTTAAAAAAGAAGGGGATATTGAGTACATCTTAACGAATAATCATGTAATTGAAGGAGCACAAAATATTGAAGTGACCTTGCATGATGGGAAAAAGGTTTCCGGTGAACTAGTTGGAGCTGATGCCCTAACAGATATAGCCGTCTTAAAAATAGAAGCGCAGGAGAACACCGTCGTTGCTAATCTTGGAGATTCCTCTTCATTACGTACAGGGGAAGATGTCATTGCAATCGGTAACCCGTTAGGTGAAGAATTCTCACGTACTGTCACTCAGGGAATTGTTAGTGGAATAGACCGCACCATTGATGTAACAACATCAGAAGGAGATTGGGCTCTAAATGTCATTCAAACAGACGCAGCGATTAATCCAGGGAATAGTGGTGGTCCGTTAATTAATATGAACGGAGAAGTGATTGGCATCAATAGTCTGAAAATAAGTCAAAGTGGTGTGGAAGGGTTAGGCTTTGCCATTCCGAGTAACGATGTTCTTCCAATAGCAGAGGAATTAATGCAAAATGGAAAAATTCAACGTCCGTTCATCGGTGTTGGGTTAGTAGAGATGAATGAAGTACCAGCCTATTTCTTACAAGAAAATATGAAGCTTCCAGAAGAAGTAACAGAAGGTGTCATTGTTGGAAATGTGTCTCCTGGCTCACCAGCCGATGAAGCTGGATTAGTCCAACAGGATGTAATAGTAGCATTAGGTGGTCAAAAGGTGACTAGCTCCAATGATTTAAGAAGAATTCTCTACTCAGAGACAAAGATTGGTGATGAGGTGGAAGTCACACTTTATCGTGGTGGAGAAAAAATGACGGTGAATATCACCTTAACAAATCGTGACGCGACAAATGCATAAATAGAACGTTGAACATTGTTACTCTTTATATAGATGAAAGCCGCCAAGTAATAGGATTGGCGGCTTAACTTCAATTATCCTTACCTCCGATTATAATTGCTGCAACTAATCATTTCTTACTATGTGTATTAGCGCTAATAGAATGGTTTTACTTCGCGTAGAACATGAATGAATTTATGTTTTTTGGAGGGCTAATTTTAGCTATAGATCTGTTATATTTTATAGGGGGGCAGTCTTAATGACTGCATTATGTTTAAAACACCATTTAAGCAATTTTGAAGAAAATATAGTAATAGTATGATAGGAGAGAAATATGGAAAAATGGAAACCTATAAATGTTCAAACTCCTCGTGGTACATTTGAGGTTTTTACGCAAGGTAAAGGAGACCCCCTTTGTGTTACTCATTTGTACTCAGAATTTAATGAATCAGGTGATTATTTTGCACAAACATTTGTACATACCCATAAAGTTTACTTAATTAATCTTAGAGAGACTGGAAATTCAGTAAAAGCTACCGAACCATATGAGCTAAGTTTTTTAGAAACAATCTATGATCTGGAAGCCATACGTGTAGCATTAGGGTTTGATAGATGGGGATTTGCAGGTCATTCCACAGGCGGGATGTTAGGAGTCATTTATGGGATTTACTTTTCAACTAGCTTAAAATTCTCTATGATTGTTAGTTCAGCTGCAAGAGAGTATATGACCTTCTCTCCTGACTGCATCTATAATGAAAAACATGGGAATTTTAGAAAAATGCAGGGGTTAATAGAAGAATTAGGACGTTCAGATTTAACAATTGATAGGAGGAAGAAGCTTAGTAAAGAAAGGATAAAACTATCTTTATATGAGCCTGAAAAGTATGATGAACTTTTTTCATTGAACATAGAGAAAAAAATTTCTCCTATTAGATTGCAATATTTTAGCCGAGAGGTACAACTATTTGATGTGACGAAAAAGCTTATCTTCATCTCAAATCCAACGTTAATCATATGTGGAGAATTTGATGTACAGTGCCCCATAACGTATTCAAGAGAGATGAATGAGTTAATACCGAATTCTAAACTCATTGTATTTCATAAGAGTAACCACTATCCTTTTTTGGAAGAGGCGGATCTATTTCAGGAGGAAATAAAAAACTTTTTAAAAGGTAATCTTCAATCTTAGTGACGTAGCATAAATGGCTGCGTCACTTTTCTTTTGTGCAAAAATGTAACAATTTCACTATATTCTAGACAAGTTTTTACATAATATTTACATTATCTTAATATCTGAATGTTAAAATTATCTAATGAATTTTTAAAACACATATTTCTATTGAATTCAGAGAAAACAGAGGTTTAGCCATAAAGACTTGGCGATATGCCTAGTTTTACTTATGTAAAGGGTGAGGTCATGAATGCTATTGAATGCAAGTCGATCATGAGAAGCGTTCCATCTGAACAAGGAGTAGAAACGATATTAGATATAGATACATTTACTGTAAAAAGAGCAGAGCAAGTATGTATGATGGGACCAAGTGGTTCTGGCAAGACTACATTCCTTCATCTATTATCAGGCTTAACAACTCCTTCAAAGGGAACGATTCAGATATTAGGTAAAGATATTTCGGCAATGAGTGAAGGAGATAAGGACCAATTTCGCGGCGAACGTATCGGGATTGTTTTTCAGGACTTTGACCTTTTTCCGTATATGAGTGCACGAGACAATGTACTAGTTCAGCTTTTAGCTACAACGTCTTTAAAAAAAAGAGATGCCGTACATAAGGCAGAGGCTTTATTAGAGAAAGTGGGACTTGAGCATAGAGTTCATCATAAAGTAAGTGTATTGTCTAGAGGACAACAACAACGAGTAGCCATTGCAAGGGCACTGATTCATGATCCAAAGCTGTTATTAATTGATGAACCTACAAGTAACCTTGATGTGAAGACAGGGTTAGAAATTATGAAGATAATTCAAGCAATTTGCACGGAAAATCAATATACGCTTGTTGTTGTAACTCATGATCCTACCATTGCGAATCTATTTAATCGAACAGTTAAAATGGAGGACTTAAATAACATTTATCAAAACACACTTCAAGAGGTTTTAGGGATATGACTATTTTCTCTTTTACATTAAAAAGTTTAAAAGGTCGAAAAACGAGCAGTCTCTTTTTGATTATTTCCATTGCTATTGCTGTCGCGTTAACCTGTTCTGTTTTGTTAATTTCAAGTGGTGTAGAGGATGGAATTAAAAAGCAAGCGGAATCTTATGATTTAATTGTTGGGGCAGAAGGCAGCCCATTACAGTTAACTCTCAATAGCTTAATGTACGTTGATACCCCAACCGGGAATGTGCCCTATGAACTCTATGAATCTCTAGTAAAGGATGACAATGTGTTAAAAGCGATTCCTTTAGCTTTGGGTGACTCATATAAGGGACGTTCTATTGTAGGGACGAATCTGGATTTTTTTGAGCCTTTTCGGGAGGGATTACCAGATCGATTTACACTAAAAGAAGGAGAATGGTTTGCAAAATCCGGTGAAGTTGTTCTTGGAAGTCAACTAGCAAAGGATGCTGACTTACGTATTGGCGATGAATTTCACGGTAACCATGGGGGAGGTACGCATGCTATAGAGCATGAAGATTACTCCTATGAAGTGGTAGGTATTTTAAATAGTACAGGTACTGCTGATGATCAAGCCATCTTTACTCCAATTGAAAGTGTATGGGAAGTCCACGACCATGAAGAAGACGATTCATCTAGTGAAGAACATGAGGATGAAAAGGAAATTACCGCCTTACTTATTAAACCGGAGCAGCTTGGATTGGCACCACTTATTAAAAATGAAATAGAGGCTTTTGCAGACGTACAGGCTGTCTATCCTGTGACAGTGTTAAGACAGCTACTTGACACATTCACTAGTGGAACCGCGATTGCAATGATTCTCGTTGGGATTGCGCTCTTTATGGCGATGCTATTCATTGTGTTTGCAATTCTAAGCTCAGTAAACCAACGAAAAAAAGAGACTGAGATCTTAAAAGCTTTAGGGGTACCTCGGTCAAAAGTGCTGCTTAATCTACTTTTAGAACAGATCATCTTGTCCTTTATTGGAACAAGCATTGGCGGAGTTTTAACAGTTATTACGTATTTCATCGTTAAGGAATATAGTTTTACTACAATGGGATTAATGCTTACGAATGAAGCGATCAATTTTTCATTAATACTTAATCTAGTTTTGTTGTTTTTCCTTTGCCTACTTGTTTCAGTTGGTTCCACTCTCGTAACGAATCGTCAACTGAATAAAAAATTGTAAGCAGGGAATGGGAAGGAGAATTGGGTGAAAAACTTACTTGGAATTGTATTCATTCTAGCTACGTTTATTATTACAGGCTGTCAATCCGATAGTCAAGAAGTGAATGCCGACGGTGTAACAATTGAGGCGAATGAAGGTCAACTAATTGAAATTACCTTTGACCAATTTTTTACGAAGTCTACTACAGGCGAAGGACAAATTACAGAAGAAATGCTTGCTTTAGATGGAAAGAAAGTTGGAATTAAAGGGTATATGACAGAACTCACTCCAATAGATAATCGATTTTTTTATCTTGTTCCAGAGCCGGGGGCTGCATGTCCTTTTTGTTCGGCAGATAATCCAAAATATTTAGAAGCCATTGCAGTTTATACAGAAGATGGTAAGGAAATGCCTTTCACTCAAGAGGGACTGTGGGCGTACGGTATATTAGAGGTTGGGGAAGAAGTTGATGAAGCAACTGGATTAATCAGTCTTTTTCGTTTGAAAGCGGAGTCAGTGGATATTTATCAATCGAGATAAGAAGTGTAGGATACAATGGTGTGCTACTAGTAGACTGTAGGTAAACTCAAGGTAATAGAGTTACTTACAGTCTTTTTTGGACTCTTTCCATAAACACTATTTGGTAGTCATTACAATGAATATAGTTCATCATTCAGAAGTGAAATCCAGGTAAGCAAGAAGAAAAGAGCTACCCTCCCTATATAGAGAGAAAAACCCCGAACGTATGATTTGTCAAAAAAGGCTACATGCTATACATAAACTGCTTTTAAATCCTCAAGGTAGTAATTATTCAGCTCAAATACTTTACGATCTAACTAAGTCCTCGAAGTATATTTTATTTATTAAAATATTCCTAGCTTATTTCTCCGAACTTAAATACTTTAAACTTTATGGAATTGTTTGAAAAAAGTGGAATGTGTCATTACAATATTAAGTAGTGAACCAGTGGTCATTTATTTATGGAAGGGGAACATCATGAATCCAAAGACGACAAGTAAAAAGAAAGAAAAGCTTGAAGTTTTTATAAAAAATAGTGATTTTTTTGAATTTGACAGACATCATGAAGGATATTATGCTCTCGACACAACGGGAAGATATGTGAGAGTAAATGAAACGTGTGAACAAGCAACAGGATTTAATAAGGAAGAACTGTACGAGCTTACATATAAGGATTTATTGGTTATGGATGATCTTGAGGCTGTTAAAGAGCGATTTCATAGAGTGCTAAGTGGTGAAATCCAACATTTTACTTGTTTGGTTCAGACTAAAAATAGGGAAAAACGCGAGATTGAAGTAACCAATACACCCATAATTGTGGATAGTGAAATCATAGGTGTATATGGAACAGCTAAGGATATGACAGAAGTAAATAACACAAAAAGAGACCTTGAAGAAAGTGAAGCCCTACATCGAAGCATTGTGGAGCATTCTCCAGATGGAGTCCTTATTGTTCAAAATGATCGAATTATCTTTGTGAATCAAACCGCCACGTCATTACTGGGAGCAAAAAATAAAGAAGAAATTATTGCACGACATATAAAGGAGTTTTTCTGTCATTCTAAAGAGGACCCTTTTCCATCGTATGCAAAGGAAGCGATACAAGGAGCATCCTCAGTCCTATATGAGAAAGAATTGGTAACGGTGAAAGGCACTAAAGTAGAGCTGGGAATGAAATATATTCCAACCATTTATAAAGGGGAGCATGCGTTATATATCATGTTAAGAGATTTGACGGAGAAAAAGTTAGCTCATGATATGATGGTTTACTCTGAGAAACTCTCTGTTGCAGGACAGCTTGCTGCAGGGATTGCTCATGAAATTCGCAATCCAATTACAGCGATCAAGGGCTTTCTGCAATTAATGGAGGATGATACTAATTATAGAAAGGATTATTTTCCAGTATTAACTGCTGAAATGAATCGGATTGAATTAATTTTAAGTGAATTATTAGCTTTAGCAAAGCCACAATTAAAGGACTATAAACCAATGAATGTGGCGAAAATTCTTCAGCATGTAATTGCTTTAACAAAGTCACAAGCGATTTTACATAATATAACGATTAAACCATTCATACATCTACATTCAGTGTCCATAGTTTGTGATGAGAATAAGATCAAACAGGTCTTTATTAATTTTATTAAGAATGCCATTGAAGCAATGTCAGATACTTCAGGGACAATTAGTGTATATGCCAAACAAAATGAAGATGGCTGCGTCCTTATTGAAATAGTAGATGAGGGGCCGGGGATTCCAAAAGAAATCGTAAAGAAAATAGGTACTCCCTTTTTTACTACGAAAGAAAATGGTACTGGATTAGGAATTATGGTTAGTCAAGAGATTATTAAGCAACACAATGGAGAACTAAAAATTGATAGCAATGATGCGGGAACTAAGATTTCTGTTAGGTTCCCAGTTCATATTTAGAGAGTCTTCTAAAATCGCTACTCAAATCAACATCTCCTTGTTGATTATCAATTTGTTGAGTCTATAGAGGTGCCTATACAGGTGAATATTTCCAACAGGAAAGGAGAAGAGGCAGGATGTTGCTCCTCTTCTCCTGTATTAAATCCAAGGGTATAGCTGGGAAGAGATAGTCTCTAATCAACACAAAACCCCTAAGTAAGGATTTTGAATATCATTGTAGAATGTTCTTCTTCTACCGTTCTTATAAAGAATGAATCTTTAACAATCACCAGGTGGTGTATCATGGAATTCAGGTGGCGCTGGACGAGGTACAGGCTTTGGCGCATGTGGCTGAGGGTATTGAACATACTCAAATACTCCTTTTCCATCCATACTTGGTCCGCTTGCCCATCTACCTTGAGCACTTTCTTCTCCCCTTGATAAGTTCATAAATTTATATGAGAATTGCTGTGCTTCTAGGTTCATAGGGAATGTAGAAGGAACCGTTTTCCCCTCTTTATCTTCTAATTCTGCAATTGCAGCAAGCCATTGATTTTGATGCATACGATCTCTGGCAATTAAGAAAGACAACATGTCTTTTACACCACGATCATCTGTTGCTTCATATAGTCGTACTGCTTGTAAACGACCTTGGGATTCAGAATTTAAATTAGCACGGAAATCGGCTAATAAATTTCCACTTGCAATGATATACCCACCATTCCAAGGGACACCTGCGCTATTAACAGGAAGTGCACCTAGACCTGATACAATTGCATGTTGAGGGTTCATTCCACCGAGTATCGCTTCAATAACGGGGTTTTTTGCAGCTTCCTCTTGTTCTTTAAGAGGTGCATTGTCTAACAAACGACCAATCATTGTTGCAAGCATTTCGACATGTGCAAGCTCTTCTGTCCCAATATCTAGAATCATATCCTTGTATTTACCAGGACATCTCGTTCCCCAACCTTGAAATAGATATTGCAGCGCTACTGAGATTTCTCCGAACTGTCCACCTAATATTTCTTGAAGTTTTTTTGCATAGACTGC